>JBKOZW010000050.1:0-9437 GCA_046726095.1 Actinomycetota bacterium | reverse complement strand
CCGTGACGGTCTCGACCGTCACGGCGGCCGTCGACCGGCCGCTGAGGAGCGTGTTCGCGGCAAGGCCGGGCTGGTTGAACGGGACGAACATCGCGCCGGCGGCGACGTGCTCGGTGACGCGGTGCGGCACGAGCACGTCGCCGCGCTCCGTGCTGAGGCGGGCCCTCGCACCGTCGGTCAGACCGTACTTCTCCGCGTCGGCCGGGTGGATCTCCGCGAACGCCGGCTCCTCGAGCGCGGCCTTGAGCTCGTCCGCCCGATCCGACAGGCGGCCCTCGTCGATCAGCAGCGGGTACGTGAACAGGGTGAGGTCGTCGATCCATTGGGGCGCGCCGGCGCCGGCCCACACGTTCGGACGCTCCCCGACCTCGCGCGGCGCGAGGAGCGAGGCCATCTCCGCGTGGAGCTCGTCGAGCGTCTCGAAGCCGAGGTCCGCCCCCATCGCGGCGGCGAGCCCGCAGACGATCTCCCAGTCCGGCCGGCTGATCCCGAGGGCGCGCCGGACCGGCCGGATCCGCTGCCACCGGCCCTCCCAGTCGGTGACGTGCCCGTCCTTCTCGATCGCCGCCGCGGCGGGGAGGAAGACGCTGGCGAACGGCTCCAGATCGCCGAGCTCGAGCGACTGGACGACGAGCGTGCCGACGTTCGAGAGCGCCCGGCGGGCGAGCGCCGCGTCGGGGTGGTCGCGGAGCGGATCGGCCCCGATCACGAACAGGACGTCGATACGGTGCTCGGCGCACGCCTCGAGGATCTCCTGCGCGTTGCAGCCCTCGCCCGTGGCCATGATCGTGCCCCAGACGGCCTCCACCTCGGCGCGTTCCTCGGCGTGCTGCAAGCGTCGGCCGCCCGGGAGCAGCTCGGGGTGGACGCCGGCGGTCAACGCCCCGCGGT
Source organism: Actinomycetota bacterium (assembly GCA_046726095.1). GTDB lineage: Bacteria > Actinomycetota > UBA4738 > UBA4738 > HRBIN12 > AC-51. Next base: position 8,546 of record JBKOZW010000050.1, on the reverse strand, counting down.
CGTTCGCACGCCGCGAGACGAAGGCGAACCGGGAGCCGTGCTTGACCGCAGCAGCGAGGGCGACGTCCGCCGCGAGCGGATGCTCCGCCAACCGCTCCCCCGCCAGGATGACCGCCGAGTCGCCCGCGTCGCGGAGCGCAGCAGCGACGCGCGCCTCGAACGAGCCATCCTCCGCGTCCTCCCGGATCCGGTCGAGGACGGAGACCTCACGACCGGGCCGGACCAGCAGGTGCTCGGCGACGTCGTGCAGCCGCGTCCGCCGCGGGTGCACGACGAAGACCTTCGCGCCGCGCGCCGCGGCCTTCCGGATCCGGAGGTGCAGGATCGGCACCTCCTGCTCCGTATCGAGACCCGCGACCAGGATCACGTTCGCCCGTTCGATGTCGCTGTACGTGACCGAGCTCGAGCGATCGGTAGCGCCGGCGGCGGCCACGACCTCGGCGAGACCGCCGTGGAACGCCCGGCGGTGGTCCAGGTCGTTCGTCCCGATCACCGTCCGCGCGAACTTGGACAACGCGTAGTAGTCCTCGTCCATCAACCGTCCGCCGGTCAGGAACGCCACGCGGGCGCCCGCGCACCGCTCGGCGATCCACGGGAGCACCTCCCCGAACGACGCGGGCTCGAGCCCGCGGTCGCGGATCAACGGCGTGGTGATCCGCTCCGGCGCGTCGGCGTGCCGGTACGCGAAGCGGCCCTTGTCGCAGATCCAGGCGTCGTTCACCTCGGGGTTCTCACGCGCGAGCACCCGCACGACCTCGTCGCGACGCACGTCGACGCGAACGTTGCATCCGGCGCTGCAGTGCTGGCAGATCGAGTCTCCGGACGTGAGGTCGAATGGCCGCGCGACGAAGCGGTACGGCGTCGCGGTGAGGGCCCCGACGGGACAGATCTGGATCGTGTTGCCGCTGAACGGCGAGCGGAAGTCCTCGCCGGCCGCGATCGAGACGCGCTCGGCGGCGCTCCGCGCGAAGAGCTCGAGGAAGCGGTCGCCGCTGATCTCGTCGCAGAACCGGGTGCAGCGCGCGCAGAGCACGCACCGTTCCCGGTCCAGCCCGACGAGCGGCGACATCGGGACGGGCTTGGGGAACACGCGCTTCGCGTCGGTGAATCGGGTCTCGCCGGGACCGAAGGCGAGCGCCTGGTCCTGGAGCGGACACTCGCCGCCCCGGTCGCAGATCGGGCAGTCCAGCGGATGGTTCAGCAGGAGGAACTCCAGGTTCGCGACCTGCGCGTCTCGGGCCACGTCGCTCGTGTTCTGCGTGCGCACGACCATCCCCGGCGCAACGGCCATCGTGCACGACGTCTGGAGCTTCCCCTGGCCTTCGACCTGGACGTAGCACTGCCGGCACGCGCCCACCGGCGCGAGGTACGGGTGATCGCAGAACCGCGGGATCTCGATGCCGAGCTGCTCCGCGGCGCGGATCACCAGCGTCCCCTTCGGAACCGTGACCTCCTTGTCGTCGATCGTCAGGGTGACGGTCGCGGTCGGGGACCCGGAAGCCATCAGGCCGGCACCTCCTCGAGGTGGTCGACCTTGAGCGGGCAGCCGCCCAGTCGGACGTGTGCCTCGTACTCGTCCGCGAAGTGCTGGAGGCTCGAGTTGATGACCGCGGCGGTGCCGTCGGCGAGCGCGCAGAACGCCCGGAAGAGCAGGTTCTTGCCCAGGTCGCGGACGACCGGCAGGTCCACGCTCCGTCCGTCGCCGTCTTCGAGCCGTTCGAGCACGCGCGTCGCCCACCAGCTGCCCTCACGGCACGGCGTGCACTTCCCGCAGGACTCGTGCGCGTAGAACCGGACCATCCGCGTCGCGCAGTCGACGACGCAGTCGGTGTCGTCCATCACCATCATCGCCGCGGTGCCGAGCAACGAACCGGCCTCGGCGAGCGACTCGTAGTCCAGGGCGACGTCGACGTGTCCTGCAGTGAGCATCGGCGTCGACGATCCGCCCGGGGTCCACGCCTTGAGCGCGCGGCCGTCCAAGACCCCGCCGGCGAGCTCGTCCAGCACGAGGCGGAAGGGCGTTCCGAGCGGGATCTCGTAGTTCCCGGGGCGCTCGACCTTGCCGCTGACCGTGACCATCTTCGTGCCCGGCGATCTCTCGGTCCCGAGCTCGCGGAACCACTCCGCGCCCCACACGACGATGTCGGGGACGTTCATCAGCGTCTCGACGTTGTTGATCACGGTCGGGCTCGCGAACAGGCCCTCGACGGCGGGGAACGGTGGCCGCAGCCGCGGCTGCCCCCGGAAGCCCTCGAGCGAGCTGAGGAGCGCCGTCTCCTCGCCGCAGATGTACGCCCCGGCCCCACGATGGAGCACCAGGTCGAGCCGTTTGTCGGAGCCGAGGACGTCCGGACCGAACCGGCCCGACGCGTACGCTTCGCTGATCGCCCGTTGCAGGACGATGCTCTGCCACAGGTACTCGCCCCGGACGTAGATGTAGATCGTCTCGCACCCGATCGCGAGCGCCGCGATCGCCGCACCCTCCAGCAAGCGGTGCGGGTCGCGCTCCACCAGCTCTCGGTTGTTGCACGTCCCCGGCTCGGACTCGTCGAAGTTGACGACGACGAACGTGGGCTTGCCGGTGTCGCGCGGGACGAAGCCCCACTTCATCCCGGTCGGGAAGCCCGCACCCCCGCGGCCGCGCAGGCCGCTCGACTTCACCAGCTCGAGGATGTCCGTGTCCGTCATCGTGACCGCGCGAGCCAGACCCTCGTAGCCGCCCTTCGCGACGTACCCGTCGATCCCGATCACGCTCGGATCGCCCCAGTCACGCGTCAGCCGAGGTTCGAAGTCCAGGCTCATGCCGAAGGGACCTCTTCGAGGCCGGCGAGCGCGCGCGAGGCGGCCTTGAAGCTGCCGAACGCGGGGCCGCGCGCCGGCGAGGGAACCTCGCCGGCCCGCAGCCCCGCGACCAGCTCGCGCATCCGCGCCGGATCGACGGTGTCGTGGTTGCACAGGTTGATCTGCACGGCCGGCGCGAAGTCGCAGACGCCCAGACACTCCTCCTCGTCGACCGTGAACAGCCCGTCCGCGGATATCTCCTCGCCGTGGGCGACGCTCGCCGCCTGGCGCGCGGCATCGAACACCGCTTCGGCGCCGCGCAGCTTGCACGCGAGGTTGGTGCAGACGTTGACGAGGTGCGTGCCGGTCGGTCGGAGGCGGTACATCGTGTAGAAGCTCGCGACCGCCTCCACCTCGGCCGTCGTGATCCCCAACAGCTCGCCGATCTCGCGGAGCGCGTCGCGCGTGATCCAGCCGTCCACCGACTGCGCGAGGTAGAGGAGCGGCATCACCGCGGATCGCCGATGGGCCTCGGGGTAGCGAGCCAGGATCGAGTCCGCATCGGCTCGGAGAGAGCCTTCGAAGACGGCCATCAGCGGTCGACGCCTCCCAGCACGGGGTCGAACGAGGCGTTCGCGGCGACCGAGTCGGCGATCAGGTACCCCTCGATCGCCGCCGGAAGGGCTTGGAGGTTGGCGAACGAAGGATCGCGGATCTTCACGCGGTACGGCCGATTCCCCCCATCGGACACGATGAAGAACCCGAGTTCCCCGCGGGGCGACTCGACGGCGCTGTAGACCTCGCCGGCCGGAACCTGGACGCCCTGGGTCACCATCTTGAAGTGATGGATCAGGGCCTCCATCGACTCCTCCATGATGTGGCGCAGGTACACCGGGTCGTTGCCGATGCCGTCGGGGCCCACGGAGAGCTGTGGCGGCCAGCCGACCTTAGGGTCGTCGACCATCACCGGTCCCGAGGCCTCCTCGAGCCGATCCATCGCCTGGGCAACGATGCGGAGCGACTCCCGCATCTCCGCCAGCCGGACGACGTAGCGCGCGTACGCGTCCCCCTCGGTCCGCACGGGGACCTCGAAGTCGAAGGTCTCGTAGCCGGCGTGCGGCATGTCCTTGCGCAGATCGGCATCGACGCCGCACGCGCGGAGGATCGGTCCCGTGACGCCGAGAGAGAGCGCCTGCTCCGCCGAGAGCACCCCGACGCCTTCGTTCCGCTCCCGCCAGATCGGGTTGTCGTCCAGGAGCGTCTCGTACTCGTCGATCCGCCGGGGGAGGACGCGGAGGAGCTCGCGGATCCTGCGGGGTCCGTCGTCGGGGAGATCCATGAGCACGCCGCCGATGCGGATGTACGCGTGGTTCATCCGCAGGCCGGTGATCGCTTCGAAGATCTCCAGGATCAGCTCGCGTTCACGGAAGCCGTACAGCATCACCGAGACCGCGCCGAGCTCGAGCGCGCTCGTCGCGAGCCAGACCAGGTGCGAGGCGACACGGTTCAGCTCGCAGACGAGCACGCGGATCAACCGGGCGCGCTCGGGCACATCGATCCCGAGGAGCCGTTCGACGCCGAGGCAGTAGCCGAGCTCGTTGAAGAACGGCGACAGGTAGTCGGCCCGGGTGACGTACGTGATGCCCTGCATCCACGTGCGGTACTCGCAGTTCTTCTCGATGCCGGTGTGGAGGTACCCGATGATGGGTCTGCACCGGATCACCGTCTCGCCGTCGAGCTCGAGCAGCAGACGAAGCACCCCATGGGTCGAGGGGTGCTGCGGCCCCATGTTGATGATCATCGTCTCCTGGCGGAGCTCGCCGGTGCCCGGGTCACGGAACTCGCCGACCTCCGTGAGGCCGTCCCGTGCCGACGTCATCTCCGAGGCGTCGCGCATCAGGCCAGCCCGCGCTCGTCGATCGGCGGCAGCGTCGCGCCCCGGTACCAGGTCGGGACGCCGCCGAGCGGCTCGTCCTTCCGGAGGGGGAACCCCTCCCAGTCGTCGGGGAGCAGGATCCTGGTCAGGTCGGGATGTCCATCGAAGACGATCCCGTAGAAGTCGAAGGTCTCGCGCTCGTGCCAGTTCGCCGTCGGGAACCGGGCGACGACGCTGGGGACGTGCTCGTCGCCCGCGCGGAGCCCCACCTTGACCCGTAGACGGTGCCGCAGCGTGATCGAGCGCAGCTCGTAGTCCACCCAGAACGCCGGGTCGGCGTCGGGCCAGTGCGTCGCGCCGATCGACGAGAGGAAATCGAACGCGAGGTCCTGCTGGTCACCGAGCCATCCGAGTGTGTCGAGCAGGTCCTCTCGCTCGACGATGGCGGTGACCTCGCCCCGGGCGACGATCACGTCTGGCACGCGCTCCCGCACCCGCCGCGCCAGCTCCTCGGCGATCATGGCGTCCTCACTTGAACGGCTCCGTCGTTCGGACGTGTTCCTGGAGCTTCAAGATCCCGTACATCAGCATCTCGGGCTTTGGTGGACAGCCGGGCACGTACACGTCGACCGGGACGATCGTGTCGACGCCTTGGAGGATCGCGTAGTTGGTGAACATCCCGCCGGCGGACGCGCACACGCCCATCGAGATGACCCACCTGGGCTCGGGCATCTGGTCGTAGATCCGTCGCAGGACCGGCGCCATCTTCTGCGACACGCGGCCCGCCACGATCATCAGGTCGGCCTGCCGGGGGGAGGCCCGGAACAGCTCCATCCCCCACCGCGCCAGGTCGTACTGACCGGCGCCCGCCGACATCATCTCGATCGCGCAGCAGGCCAGGCCGAACGTGGCCGGCCACATCGACTGCTTCCGGGCCCAGCCGACGGCCCGGTCGAGCGTCGTCAGCAGGACGCCCCGCTCGACCTCCTCCTCCACCTCCTCGGGCGTCCGGCCCGTGTGGATCCCCTCGAGCCGCTCAACGGGCACGGCCGGCCCCCTCGAGCTCGCGCTCGCGCTCGATGACCTCCTCGGACTCGTTCGGCGAGACCTCCTCGGTGACCCAGTCGAACCCTCCCTTGCGCCAGATGTAGATGTACGCGACGAAGACGAGCCCGATGAACACCGCCATCTCCACGAGCCCGAACAGACCGAGCGATCGGAACGAGACGGCCCAGGGGAACAGGAAGATCGTCTCGATGTCGAAGATGATGAACAGCATCGCGACGACGTAGAACTTCACGCTGAACCGTTCGCCGCGCGGCAGCCGGACGGGGTCGTTGCCGCATTCGTACGCCGAGAGCTTCACCGGGTTGGGGCGGTTCGGACGGAGGAGCGACGACGCCGCGAGGGAAGCGACGGCGAACACGGTCGCGAGCGCCGCCATCACGACGATCGGCAGGTAGTCGATCAGCACGCGGGTGCCATCCTACGGAGCCTCCTCACGCCGCCCGGGCGACCTTCTGGAGGAGGGAGAAGAGCTTGTCCTGCATATCGCCGTCGCGACCGTCGGTGAGGTTCCCCATCACGCGCAGCGCGAAGGCCATCACCCGGCGGTTGGGCAGCAGGTATCGCGTCGCGGTCCCCATCACGGCCGGGTTGCCGATGATCTTCGCGAACTGGCGGCCGATGAAGAAGTAGCGGCCGTACGTGTCGCGGAGCACCTGCGGGTAGCGCATCGTCAGACCGGGCCGGCCGTGCACGAGCGCCTCGGTCAGAAGCTCGGCGGCGACCTTGGCGGTCTCCATCGCGTACGCGATGCCCTCCCCGTTGAACGGGTTGACCGCACCGGCGGCGTCGCCGACCACGAGCATCCCCGGGACGGCCTGCGGCGCTCGGTTGAAGCTCATCGGCAGCGGCCCCGACAGAAGCCGACCGTCGGCCGTCTCCTCGCCCAGCTCCCACGAGGCGGGCAGCATCCGTTCGAACGCCTGGAACAGCTGCTGCGCGGACACCTCTTCGAAGTGCGTGAACGTGTTCAGCAGACCGGCGCCGAGGTTGATCCGCCCGCCGGCCACCGGGAACAGCCAGCCGTAGCCGGGCAGGAGCATGTCGCCGTCCCACAGGTCCAGCCACGACTCGAACCATGGCCCCGGGTGATACGTCGTCCGGTAGTAGCGACGGGCGGCGATCCCCAGCGGGCGGGAGGCGTCGCGGCGGACGCCGGCCGGCCGGGCGAAACGCCCGGCCGCGCCGTCCGCCGCGACGACGAACCGCGCGCGGATCCGCGTCGGATCCGCGGAGCGCTCGCCGGACGGGCGGACGTCCGCGCCCTGGACCCAGCCCTCCTCGATCACGGGGGCAACGGCCTCGGTCGCCTCGAGCAGCCGCGCGCCGGCCTTGACCGCGCGCTGCACGAGCAGGTGATCGAAGCGGTCCCTCGGCATCACCAGGCCAACCCCTGGGAACGAGCTCAGCTCGGGCCAGGGCAGGTCGATCGTCGTGGAGCGCGCGTGGACCCGGAGCCCGATCACTTTCTCGAAGGCGGGATCCTCGGTCTCGACGCCGATGTCGCGGAGCGCCGCGACGGCGCGGGGCGTGAGGCCGTCGCCGCAGACCTTCTCGCGCGGGAAGTTCGCCTTGTCGACGATGGTGACGTCGATGCCGTGTCGAGCCAGGTGGTAGGCGGCGGCAGAGCCGCCCGGACCGGCGCCCACGACCAGGACGTCCGTGTCGATCGGATGCTCCGCGCTCACGGATCCCCCCGCGGCCGGCCCCGTCCTGAACGGTCTCGGGCGGGGCTTGTGAAAAACTTCACAAGCTTCGACCTTCAGGCTACCGCACGGCTCCGATCACGTCGCGCCCCCGGCGGCGCTGTGGGCGGCCTCGCGATGGTCCCAGGATCCGACGCGAGCCGGGACCACCCGGACGAACCCGAGCGCCGGGATGCTCCCCGCCAACCGCTCGAAGCCGTCGCCCGTGAGCATCGCCCGGTACTTGTCGTACCAGGCCGACATCGGCTCACGGAGGTCGGGATGCTCGGCCGGCAGGAGCTCAGCGACGCCCTCGACGCGCGCGCCCGTGAGCTCGGACCAGTCGCGGCCGCGGTCGATCAGGACGCACACCCGCGGGTCGCGCGAGGCATGCTCCCATGTTTGGTCGCCGACGCGGGTCGAGACCCAGACGGCGTCCTCGAGCCAGACGAACCAGCGCGGCGCCACATGCGGGCCGCCGTCGGATCGCACGGTGGCGATCCGGCAGGTCGCGGCGTCGCGGAAGACTCGACGGACGAGCTGGACGTCCTCGCTCATCCGCTCCCCTCTGCGCTTCCTCCGGCGCTCCCGTCGGCGGTCCCTTCGCCCGTCCCGACCAGGTCGGCGAGGTAGGCGAGCGCCGTCACGGCGTCTGGCTGCAGCACCTCGGGGTCGAGGGCGTCCTTCGCCTCGGCGATCAGCTTCCGCGCGTCGTTGCCAGTCACCCCGAAGGAGGCGTCACCGTCGCGGAGGTCGTCGAGCAGCTGGAAGGCCTCGCCGAGGGGTTCGCCGTACGCCTCGAGCCGCGCGACGACCCGGACGGACGCGCCCGCCAGTGCGGCACCGATCACGAGCGGTCCCTCCACGGTGTACGACCCGCCCTTGAGGAACGCGAGCCGGCGTGCGTCCGCGTCGGCGTGCGTGATCGCCAGGTAGGCGCCCGCGGCCATCTCGGTGCGCATCCGGTGGTACCGCTCGAGCCCTGCCGCGAGCCGGTCGGGGGGGAACCCCGACCCCAGGAGGAGCTGATCCGCGAGCACGGCGGCCAGGTCCCCGGCGAGGATCGCCACGCCGGCCCCCACACGCTCCGGGTCGGGGTCGCCGCGGCGCGCCGCGGCCCTCGTCTGGCGCGTGTGCGC
>JBKOZW010000049.1:0-4493 GCA_046726095.1 Actinomycetota bacterium | reverse complement strand
CGCACGCGATCTGTGCCGCGGGCCCGCCCGCCTCGCCCAGGCGCTCGGCGTCGACCGCTGCCTCGACGGCAGCGACCTGGTCGGCGGCGAGGAGATCTGGATCGAGCAGGGCAGCGGACCGGACGGCCGTGGGGTGCGCTTCGGGCCCCGGATCGGCATCCGGGCCGGGGTCGAGAAGCCCTGGCGCTTCTGGCTGGATGAACCGTGGGTCTCGGCTACCCGCCCGGTGGTGGCGCCCTCGCGATCGTGATCGTGATCGTGCTGGTCTGTAGCTCCGAGATGCCGCCGGAAGGCGTCTGATAGATCACGGTCCCCACCGGTTGCGTGGACGCCTCCGCCCGAACCTGGACGTAGAAGCCGCTCTGCTCGAGCGTCGCCCGGGCTTCGTCCTCGGCGAAGCCGACGACCGAGGGAACGATCACGCGCTGGACGGATCTGGGCGACGTGCAGACCTGGTTGGGCTCCGTCCCGGAGATGAAGTGGAGGATCTCGATGTCCATCGGGAGGGTGTTCTGGTTCGGAAGGCAGTACGGGTGCTGCGTGACGTCGACCGCGACGTCGACGTAGCGAACCTCGGGCGTCGGGAACTGTTCCGGTGCGAGGTTCGCGGTCGCGCGGAGCATCAGCAGGCGCCAGATCTGCGCGGGGAACGTGCCGCCGAAGACTGTGATCCGCGTGCGCGGCGGCTCCATGGAGATCTGGCCCCGGTGGAACCCGACCCACACGGCGGCGGTGAGTTGCGGCACCGAGCCGATGAACCACGCGTTGTCGTGGTGGTCGTCGGTCCCGGTCTTCCCGATCTGCGGTCGACCGATGTTCGCGGCCGTCCCCGTCCCGTACAGCACCGCGTCCTGGAGGATCCCATCCGCGGCGGACGCCACGTCCGGGCTGACAACCTGTTGCGGCCGCGCGTCCGCTTGCCACAGGATCTTCCCGTTCGCATCGGTGATCGTGATCGCGGGGACCGGGTCGACGTGACGGCCGCCCGTCGCGAGGGTCCCGTAGGCGCTCGCCATCTCGAGCGTGTTCGCCTCGTTGGAGCCCAGGACCGCTGACGGATACGCGAGCAGCGGTGCGTCCGGCGACGCGACCTTCGGGCAACACCGCACGCCCATCCGCTGGGCCGTCTCCAGGACGGCCTGCGGCGTGAGCCGCTCGATCAGCTGCGCGTACACCGTGTTGACGGAGTAGACGGTCGCGGAACGGAGGCTCATCGTCCCGTACCCGGTGCCCTCGGCGTTCGTCACGTGCCAGATGCCGCCTTCGGGCAGCGTGATGTCGATCGATGCGGGCGCCGCGAACATCGTGTCGGGCGATACGCCCTGCTCGAGCGCCGTCACGAGCGCGAACGCCTTGAACGCCGAGCCGGTCTGTCGTCCGGATCCCCCGGCGCCGGTCGCCAGGTTGACGCGACCGGCGGCGTCGTTCGCCCAGTAGTCGGACTGCTTGCCGCCGATCATCGCGCGGACGTAGCCCGTCCGAGGATCGAGCACGGTGACGGCGGCGTCAGGGTCCGACGGGTAGGGGAGCGCGCTCGACACGGCGTCCTGCGCGGCGGCCTGGATGCTCGGATCGAGGGTGGTGGTGATCCGCAGGCCGCCCGTGAACAGCAGCTGGTACCGCTCGTCGTACGTCGCGCCGAACGCCCGGTTCGTGAGGAACCAGCGCTTGAAGTAGTCGACGAAGTACGGGTACGGGTACCGGAGCTCCATGCGGTCGCGACGGAGCATCACGCGTTCCCGGGTCGCTCGCTCGTACGCGCCGAGCGAGATGTCGCCCTGCTCGAGCATCAACCGGAGGACGACGTTGCGGCGGCCGATCGCGGAGGCGGGTCGGACGTAGGGGTCGAAGTGGTTGGGCGCCGTGATGAGTCCCGCCAGCATCGCCGACTCGGACAACGTCAGCGAGCTCGCGTCCACACCGATGTACGTCTTGGCGGCGGCCTGGATCCCGTAGGCTCCCTCTCCGAAGTACACGGTGTTCAGGTACTGGGTCAGGATCTCCTGCTTCGTGAAGCGCTGCTCGAGCTGCCACGCGAGCAGTGCCTCGTCGATCTTCCGACCGAACGTGAGGTCGTCGCCCGTGTAGAGGTTCTTCACGAGCTGCTGGGTGATCGTCGATCCGCCCTCCACGACGCGGCCGGTCCGGAGGTCGTTGACCGCGGCCCGCAGGATCGCTTCTGGGTCCACCCCGTGATGTTCGTAGAACCGTCGATCCTCGATCGCGACGACCGCGTCTCGGATGTGCCGTGTCATCTGGCTCGCCGGCAGGACGACGCGGTCCTCCGTGGCGTGGAGCGACGTGATCAAGGAGCCGTCGGATGCGTAGAGGAACGAAGTCTGCGCGAGCGAACGTTCCTGATAGTCCTGGAGGCGCGGCATGCTGCACGCCGCGAGGCCGAAGGCGAGCACGACACCTGCGGCGACGGGTCCCCGGACCTTCCGCATATGGAGCGGAGCGTACCTCCGCGAGCGGCCGTTCCCGGGAGGGTGATTGGTAGCATCGCGGCGCCATGGCCACGGACGATCTCGCGCGGCTCCTGAGCGGCGCGGCCGAGATCGCTCCCGAGGGCGGGTTGGAGGGCAAGCTCGCGCTCGGCCGGCCGCTGCGCGTCAAGCTCGGCTTGGACCCGACCGCGCCGGCGGTGACGCTCGGATGGGCGGTCGTGTTGCGGAAGCTCCGGCAGTTCCAGGACGCCGGGCACGAGGCGGTGTTGATCGTCGGCGACTTCACCGCGAGGGTCGGCGATCCGTCGGGAAAGTCCGCCACCCGGCCTCGCCTCTCGAAGGACGAGGTGGACCGGTTCGCGGAACCACTCCTGAACCAGTTCTGGAAGATCCTGGACCACGACCGCGTCGAGCTGCGTCGGAACTCCGAATGGCTCGAGCTGCTCGGCGTGGAGGACGTCGTGCGACTCACCGCTTCGACGACGGTCGCGCGTATGCTCGAGCGAGACGACTTCGCGAAGCGCTACGCAGACGGCCAGCCGATCTCCCTGATGGAGTTCATCTACCCGCTCCTGCAGGGCTACGACTCGGTCGCCGTCGATGCCGACATCGAGTTGGGTGGGACGGATCAGCTGTTCAACCTGCTGGTCGGCCGCGAGCTCCAGCGCGACCACGGTCAGGATCCCCAGGTCGCGTTCACGATGCCGCTGCTCGAGGGGCTCGATGGGGTCCAGAAGATGAGCCAGTCGCTGGGCAACTTCGTCGGGATCGACGAGCCGCCGAACGAGATGTTCGGGAAGCTGATGTCGATCCCGGACGGGTTGATCGCCAAGTACGAGGTCCTCTGCACGGATCTGGGGCCGGAGGACCATGCGCGCGTCGTGAAGGGGCTCGAGGACGGTTCGATCCTTCCGAACGCGGAGAAGCGCAGGATGGCGCGCGCCATCGTGGAGCAGTACCACGGCGCGGGAGCCGGGGAGGCGGCCGAGGCAGCGTTCGACCGGGTGTTCAAACGCCACGAGGCGCCCGAAGAGGTCGACGAACGAGCGGTTCCTCGGAGCCTGTTCGCACGGGAAGACGGCGTCTGGGTCGTCCACGTTCCCAGGTTGCTCGAGGCGCTCGGTCTCGTCGGGAGCCGGTCGGAGGCGCGGCGGCTCCAGGCCCAAGGTGGTGTGCGTCGGGACGGCCGGCCGGTGTCGGCTGAAAACGTTCGGATCGCCGGGGACCCGCCGGGCGATCTCCTGGGCTCCGTCTGGCAGGTCGGCAAGCGGAGGTTCGCGAGGGTCTCGGGCATCGGGGACGGATGAACCGCCGAACACCGGTTCGGGTTCGGCCCCGAAGTTGACGGCTGCGGGCAGGCTGCTAGCATCTCGTCCGGCGCGGCCCCCTGCGCGAGGTCCAACACCTTCGTCGTGGGGATACGCGTGTCTGTTCGCACCTTGAGAACTGAACAGCGTGTGAAGCCAGTGACCTCGTCACACCGAGGCCGGTTCGCCGTGCCCTCGGCTTGACGACCGTACACAACGAGAACCGTTCCGTGATCCTTGCGGAACGGGTCAGGAGGCCGGCCGAAGGTGCCTCTTCGGTCTGCCGACTCCAGAAAGACAGCGAACCCGGCCTTCGGGCCGGATGAGCGATCTCTACGGAGAGTTTGATCCTGGCTCAGGACGAACGCTGGCGGCGCGCCTAACACATGCAAGTCGAACGGTGAACGGGGCTTCGGCTCCGGGATCAGTGGCGAACGGGTGCGTAACACGTGGGCAACCTGCCCCAGACCCTGGGATACCCCCGGGAAACCGGAGCTAATACCGGATACTCCGGCCGAACCGCATGGCTCGGCCGGGAAAGGTCCGCCGGTCTGGGATGGGCCCGCGGCCTATCAGCTTGTTGGTGGGGTAACGGCCTACCAAGGCGACGACGGGTAGCTGGTCTGAGAGGACGACCAGCCACACTGGGACTGAGATACGGCCCAGACTCCTACGGGAGGCAGCAGTGGGGAATCTTGCACAATGGGCGAAAGCCTGATGCAGCGACGCCGCGTGAGGG
>JBKOZW010000048.1:0-11822 GCA_046726095.1 Actinomycetota bacterium | reverse complement strand
AGCCGCTCGCCCAGGAACACGTTCGCGACGATCTCCTTCGGCTCCGACGCGGCGGTCACCATGCGGACCGCGCCGACCACGGGCGGCCCGACGATCGTGAGCTCGCCGGCGATCTTCACCAGGTAGCCGGGTCCGGCGTCGAGACCCATCGAGAGCCCGACGCCCGCGGACAGGTTCCGGGTGTTCGCGCGGAAGTCCTCCAGCACGCGGCGGTGGAACAGGTCGACGAGCTCGTACGCGGTGTGAGCGATGTCGCCGGTCGTCTGGACGAATCGCTCTTCGTATTCCTCCGGCGGCGCCGACTGCACGATCCAGTACGCGAGGAACCCGTCGCCGGTGAACTTGTCGAACCAACCGCCGGACCGACGGATCCCGCTGCGGACCGAGGAGACGAACCGATCCATCACGGCCGCGAAGCGCTCGAACCGGATCGACTCCTTCATGAGGGTCGTCGATTCTCGGATGTCGGCGGCCATCACGAACATCTGGATCGGCTCGCCATCGATCACCGCGTCGAGGAGCTCGTCCGTGCGGAACAGGTGCTCCCAATCCGGGGGCGCATGCGGCTCGAGCATCTGCACCACGCGCGCGCGGTCGCGCTCGCGGTCTTCGTTCGCGGAGGCCGGCTCCGTCGCCATCGGGGATCAGGCGTCGGCGAACAGGCGCTGCAGCCAGTCGCCCCAGGCCCGTTCGGCCTCGGCGCGATCGACCCCGTCGGCGAACAGGTGGTGTCCGATGTACGACCGACCGTCGAACGACCAGATGAACCGCAAGATGGCGTCCGGGGTGCGCACGCCGATGAAGCTCGACGAGACGAAGTCGACCACGCCATCGATCGAGCCGACCCCGTCGAGTTGCGCCTTCACCGGCATATCGACCGTGACGTCCTCGCCCAGCCCGAGCGCTCCTCGGTACACGGCCATCGCCCGCTCGCGATCGGGCGCCTCTGGCCCGATCACCTCGACCGACGTCGCGTACCGGCCGCGGAAGTACGTCAGGTACTGATGGAGCTTGAAGACGTAGGCAGGATCGCCCTCCTGCATCGCCTCGTATTCGGCCTCCCAGTCATCGCCGAGCATCCCGGTGTGCTCGTACCTGATCGAAACCCCGCCCTCGGGGCGCTCGGCGACTTGGTAGTCGAACCGGTGGAACATGCCGACCGCGCCCTTCTCGGACGAGAACGCGAACCTGGTCGGGGGCTCCCACGTCGTCACGGTCGAGGTTTGCGTGAAGTCACCGATGCTGAAGGTCGCGGTGCCGCCCGCTCGAGGCTCGACTGTGTTGCGACCCATGAACCACGAATCCTGGCCTCGTCCCGTCGCGATCGCGTCCCACGCCTCCTCGGCGGTCGCGTCGACCTCGATCGTCTGGGTGATCTCGAACGGATGCCCCATCCCGCCTCCTCGTTCCGTCATGCTAGCCGCGTGACCGCCCGACGGATGCCCGAGTGGATCGCGCCGATGCTCGCCACGCTCACGGACCGGCCGTTCTCCGACCCCGCGTGGATCTACGAGACCAAGCTCGACGGCCAGCGCTCCTTGCTCTTCCGTCACGGCTCGTCGATCCGGTTGATGACCCGGAACCGGAAGGACCGGACCGCTCACTACCCGGATCTGGAGGAAGCGGCTCGCGGGGCGATCGACACCGATCTGATCGCCGACGGCGAGATCGTGGCGTTCGACGGTCCGCGCACCTCGTTCTCTCGGCTGCAGGGACGGATGCAGAACGCGCGCCCCTCCGCCGCCCTCGTGGCCGCGCAGCCCGTCATCTACTACCTGTTCGACCTGCTGTGGCTCGACGGGCGCGACCTCACGTCCGTGCGGCTGACCGAGCGTAAGGATCGGTTGCGCGAAGCGGTCGGCTTCGCCGACCCGCTGCGCTACTCGGACCACCTGGAGGAGGACGGTGAGCTGGCGCTCCGGGCCGCGTGCGAGCAGGGGCTCGAGGGACTGATCGCGAAGCGCGCCGCATCCCCCTACGCCGCCGGCCGGTCACGTGAATGGCTCAAGTTCAAGTGCGTCCTCGAGCAGGAGTTCGTCGTCGTCGGATGGACCGACCCGCAGCGCAGCCGGACCGGGATCGGCGCGCTGCTCGTGGGCTACTTCGAGGACGGCACGCTGCGCTACGCCGGGAAGGTCGGCACCGGCTTCAACCAGCGAGAGCTCGACCGGCTCTCGGCGAGGCTCACGCGGATCGAACGGAAGACCTCACCGGTCCCGGATACGACCGGGGTCCAGAAGACCGGCGTCCACTGGGCTCGGCCGGAGCTGGTCGCGCAGGTCGGGTTCGGCGAGTGGACGCCCGACGGCAAGCTGCGTCACCCGAGGTACCTCGGGCTCCGCGACGACAAGGCCGCGACCGAGGTGGTCCGTGAGCGCTAGCCCGCGGGCGGCGGCGGCTCCGTGGGCGTGGGTTGCTGCTGCGGAGGCTTGCGACCCGGGAACTGGTCGGCGTCGGTCTCGTCCCAGACGGTCGAGTCATTCACGTCCTCGACGTTGAACTGGTAGTCGAAGACCATCTCGCCGCCGTACCCGGCACCGAACAGCACGAGCCCCGCCGCGATCACCGACAGGATCGTGACCGCGACCGACGAACGCCCATCGTGCAACTGGGCCCACCGGATCGCGATGTCGACGATCACGATCACGGTCACGGTGACCATCACGGTCATGTGCCAGTTGGCGGTCCGCCACACCTGCGTGCGGCGCGCGCGTCCGAACCACGGGCCCTTGCGGCGCGGGATCCCCTTCCACCAGTCCCACAGACCGGTCAGGGCCGTTGCGAGGGACACGACGAACCCCACGATGATCACCATCGTCGCGGCGACGAAGAAGTCGTGCGCGACGGCGGCGTCGTTGCCGCTGAACCGCGACACCAGGTCGAACAGGGCCGCGAGCGAGTAGCACACGATCGGGAAGTCCGTGAGCGGCGGATGCAGCGGCTTGCCGGACCAACCGCGGATCCCGAAGAACTTCCGGCCGCGGAAGGTCCACGCCGGACGGATCGAGAAGTACTTCGGCACCACCCTCTCCTCTCTCGCAGCGGCGCCTACTCCGGCGCCGACACCCCGACGGCCCGACGCACCCAGTCGTCGAACCCTAGCCCGTCGAGCGCGGCCGTCGCGAAGTCGGCCCGCGCGATCGCCTTCCCCGGCGGCGGGCCCTCCATCACCGCCGCATAGGAACCGACGCCGGCGTCGTCCGTGAGCAGGGGCGCCGCCAGCACGGTCCACGTGAGGTCGCTGCCGCGGAGCAGCGCCAGGTTCCGGCGATGCTCCGCGGCAACCACTCGATACGGGTCGTGGACCTCCCGGTCGTGGAAGACCGTCGTGTTCGTCGTGACCACGAGCCGGCGCGGTCCGGTCATCGCCATCCGCCGCGCGATCGTGCGCGTGGCGTCGGACAGCAGGGTCGTGTCCTCGTCGCCGGCCGGGATCGCGAGCACCGAGATCGCGGCGTCCGCGCCCTCAAGGGCGCCCTTCACCGCATCGTCGCTCCGCGCATCTCCCTCCACGATGGAGGAGGGGCTCGGCCCCGTCAGCCCGGACGCGGTGCGGACGAACGCGGCCATCTCGTGACCCCGCGCGAGGCCGTGCTGGACAACGAACCTCCCGGTTCCCCCCGCTGCGCCGAACACGACGATCCGCATCTCCGACGTCCTCCCATGCGGAACGTACCCTGGAACGGAGGCGTGCGTCGGCTCAACCCGGCGGCGGACGGCGACGAAGGTGCTGGTGGAACACGCGAACGAGGGGGCTGGCAAGGGTGAAGGGGAACGAGCGAGCGGGCGCCGTCGCGACCGACGAGCGGGCGGGATCGATCCGTCCTCCTCAGGAGCCGCGGCGCGAACCCACTCGTCCGCGGACGCGATCGGTGGTGCGCCACACGTCTCACGGGCTGGTCGTCGCCGCGACGCTGGCCGCGATCGCGTTCGCCTCGATCGCCTTCGGGCTGCGCGTCACACCGCTGCAGACGGTCTCGGCGCTCGGGCAGACCGTGGGCGTCGGGGCCGCTCCGCCGAGCTTCAGCCTCTCCGGGCCCGGCGAGGTCGAGCTGTTCGGCCAGTCGCTTCCTACGTCGGTCCGCTTCCTCGGCCCAGTCAGGCCGAGGCTGGTGCTGAACAGCATCACCCTCAACCAGCAGGTGGCCGGGCTCTTCGACCCCTCCACGAGCGACGGAACCGCGCAGGCGCTGGGCGACCAGCTCGCGAGCGGCTGGACCCGCTACTTCCTGTGGGAGATCGCGTTCGTCGGCCTCGGCGCGCTGCTCTTGCTCGGGATCGTCGCCGGGTGGCGGCGTCACGCCTGGAGCTGGAAGAAGACGCTCGTCACGATCGCGGGCGGGCTCGTGTTCGTCGAGGCGGTGAACGTCGGGCTGATCATGCTTACGGCGACCACGGCCCCGGCAAAGCTCTCCGCCGTCGGCTCACTCGGGGAGCTGGTCGGGCGGAACGAGGACGCGCTGATCGCCGCCGCGCCCGGCCCCGCGCTCACCGGGGTGCAGGCGGTCGTCCTGGGTGACTCGACCGCCGCGGGGCTCGGCGCTGCGCCGCTCCCCGACGCGACCCCCCTCGACGAGGCGTGCGGGCGAAGCATCGATGCGTACGCGGTCCACCTGGCCGATGTGAACCGGTGGAACGTCCGCAACCTGGCCTGCAGCGGGGCCACGATCCGCTCGGGGGTGCTCGGCCCGCAGACCGCCGGTGACCGGACGATCCCGGCGCAGCTCGCAGTCGCGAAGCGGGCGATCGGCGCGACCGCGATCATCGTCAGCGTGGGCGCGAACGACCTCCGGTGGGCACCGATGATCCGTCTCTGCGCCGCCTTCGACGAGTGCGACGACAAGGCCTCGACGCTCTACTACCAGCGCTCACTGGCGTTGTTCACCCGCGACTACTACGAGCTCCTGCGTCAGCTTGCCGGGCTGCCGAACCACCCGCGTGTCGTGATCAACCTCTACTACGCACCCTTCGAAGCGACGGACGACTGCATCACGGGGCTCACGCCCGCTAAGATCTCGGTCCTCCTGGACCGGCTCGCCGGTCTCAACGCCGTGCTCGCCCAGGGCGCGAAGACGTTCGGGTACCTGGTGGCCGAGCCCGACTTCACCGGCCACGGCGCGTGCTCCGACCAGCCGTACGTGCAGGGCCTGACCGACCCCGCACCGTTCCACCCGAACGCCACGGGCGAGCTGGTGATCGCCCTCGCGGACGAGCGGGCGCTCGTGGGCGCCCCGTAGCGCCTCAGCGTCGCGAGACGGTGTACGTCAGGAAGACGAAGCGCTCGTCATGCTCGACGCTCCGGAGCGTGAGATCCGACGAGGTCAGTCGCCTAGGAAGGAGCGGCGCGCCGGCGCCGAGCGTGACCGGCGCGATCCCGAGGGAGATCTCGTCGAGCAGACTCGCGTCCGCGAAGCGCCCGACCAGCTCGCCCCCGCCGACGAGCCACACGTTCCCGCCGCGGGCCGCCTCGACCATCGCTCGGTGGACGGGCTCGACCTCGCCCTGAACGAAGGACACAGCTGCACCCGGGATCGATGGCAGGTCCCGGTGCGTGAAGACCCAGCAGGGCGTGTTTCCATAGAAGGACGCCCATCGTTCCGGATGTTCGAGCAGCCGCTCGTGGCCCAGGACCCACTCGTAGGTCGTCGCGCCCATCGCCATCGCGCCGACGCCCGCGAAGAAGCGGTCGAACCGGTCGTCCTTGCCGTCCCCGCCGCCGGCGGCCTCGAACAACAGTCGAGCGAATCGTCAGCGTCGGCGATGAACCCATCGATGCTCGTCGCCGCGTAGTACTGCGTCGTCACCATCCCGCGAGTCTCGCAAACGGTGGACGATGGGGGTTCGATGCTGACCGACGACGAACTCGACCTGCTCGAAGCCCGGTGTCGCGAGATCCCACTGACGCCCAACGAGCACGTCGCCGAGGACTTCGTCACGGAGCTCTTCGACACCGTCCTCGACTATCAGAACCGTGCCAAGACGGTCCGAAAGGCGAACGCCCACTTCCGTTCCGAACACGGTGAGGAAGTTCGCTCCCTGGACGACCTCACGGATCTCCTGGAGCGGACGCCGGACGACACGGAGCTCGCAGCGTCCCTCTGGGGGAACCTGCATTGGCGACGAGCCCGCGAGCTCCGCGGGCTCGTCGCCTACCTGCGGGAGCGCAGCGTGACCGACCTGGCCACCCTCCGACGGTGGGCGGCCGGGTCGACCCAGGACGACTTCGTGGGACACATCAAGGGTCTCGGGCCGGCCGTCTACCGATCGCTCGTGATGCGGCTCGGGGTGGACACGATCAAGCCCGACGTCCACGTCCTGCGGTTCGTCTCGTCCGGGATCGGACGACGCGTGTCGCAGGACGAAGCGGTCGCGTCCCTCGAGATCGTCGCGCGTCGCCTCGGGACGTCGGCCCGGACCCTCGATGGGAGCATCTGGACGTTCCAGGCGCGCGGCCCCACCGTCGGATGACCGTTTCGCGCCGGGCGCATGCCGGGTAAGGATCTGCCGAAGCACCGAGGAAGGAGAACGATCATGGGTGTCCTGTGGACGATCGTCGCGATCGTGGTCATCGCAGCCGTGGTGCTGTGGTTGCTGAGACGCGCATGAACTTCGTTCCCGCCGGTGAGCGGACCGCTCACCGGCGGGACCATCTTCGAGAGCGACGAACAGAGCCATGACCGACATCACCACGACCCACTCCGTGACGATCGACGCGGCCATCGAGGACGTCTGGCGCGCCCTCACGACCCCGAAGTCCATCGAGGACTGGTTCTTCGGCGTGCAGACCGAGTCCGACTGGCAGGTCGGCAGCTCCCTCGTCCACCGAGGCGAATGGCAGGGGAAGCCCTACGAGGACAAAGGCACGATCATCCGGATCGAACCGCCCACGACCCTCGTGCACACGCACTGGAGTCCGGCCGGGGGACTGCCCGACGAGCCCGGGAACTACCAGGAGGTCCGCTGGACGCTCGGAAAGACGGGCGACGGCGCGACCGTCCTCACGCTCAACGAGAGCAACCTTCCCTCGGAAGAGGCCAAGGTCGTCTCGGACCAGGCGTGGGACACCGCGCTCCAGAACCTGAAGCGCTCGCTCGAGTCCTGAGCCCGATCCCTGCGGCCGTTCAGTCGCCCGGCATCGGCTGCGTCTGATCCGACTCCGGGATCGTCACGGGCCTCGTGGTCTGCGCGTCGACCTCGCGGCGGATCTCAGACCCCTTCGCCTCCAGGTTCACGGCGGCCCGCTCCCAGTACCCCTGCATCGTGCGGATCCCTCCACCGCCGACCGCGACGACGGCCGAGCCCACGATGATCGCGAGCATCGCGTAGAACAGCGCGTTCACGATCGCGGGCGCGATCTGCAGCTGGCTCAGCGCCATGAAGACCCCGAGGACCAGGATCGACAGGCCGGCGGCCTTCGCGATCCACTCGCCTCCCGAGACCGTCCCGAGCGTCGCGGTCAGCAGATCGGTGACGACCCTCGCGAGCGCGGCAGCGATCACGAGCACGACGATCGCCACGAAGAGGTTCGGCAGGAACGCGATGATCCCGAACAACAGATCGGAGATCGGGTTCGGCCCGAACACGCCGAAGGCCAGCTGCAGCGCGAACAAGAGCACGGTCCAGAACGCGATCGTCGCCAGGATGTCCGAGGCGTCGAACCGGCTCCGCGCGAGCGCGTCGCGAAACGAGCCACGCTCGACCCAGCGATCGAACCCCACCCGCTCGAGGAGCGCGTCGACGAGTCGCTCGACCAGTTTCGCGATCAGGTACCCGACGATCAGGATCAGGATGAAGCCCAGGAGCTTCGGGACGAACGCCGCGATCCTGGTCCACGCGTCGGTCAGTCCCTGCTGGATGTCGATGGCGAGCATCGTGTTCCCCCTCTTCCCCGTTCAGATGACGTCCGAGCGTTACCCGCGGGTCGGGCGGGTCATGCCTCGAGGCTGCGCGGGTGGGCAAGTTCCGTCGGCCGCGGCGTTGAGCAGCGCCGATCGTGCCCGCCCGCGGACCAACCATCGTGTCCCCGGACTCGAGGCACCTCCTTCTGCTCGCTGCAGCTGGACCCCGGTTTGCCTTCTCCCGCGAAAGAGCGTCAACTACTGATGTCGTTCCGGGGGAGGGGGTTCGTATGGGCACCGCGTTCGTGTTCGATCCCGATGGCAGTTACGGGAAGGTCCAGGCGATCAGGAACGCGGGGACGATGCCCGACGGCGTTCGGTACCTAGCGTCGGTCACCGGCCCGTGGAAGCTGTTCGCGGTCGTCGAGTTCGACGCCCTCGGACAACTGGCGGACCGTGTGGACGGGCTGTCGCAGAGCCAAGGCTTCGGTGATCCACCGACCTCGACCGTGTTCGGACCCTCCAAGATTCGGCGCAGCGTCTACAAGGAACACACGGCGTTCGTGAGGATCCAGACCAATATGACCGACCCCTCCCAGTTGCTCCCGAAACTGGCGGCCGCGCTCGGGATCGACCAGGACGAGCTCGAGGCCGACAGCGTGGTGGGAGATCTCGATGTCCTCGTCTGCCTGGTCGATGACGACGAGGAGAACCTCGCCGGCCAGGTCCTGATGATCCGGGGAGTGGAGGGCGTCCGGCGGACCGTGACCCTGCGCGTGATCGACTACGTTTCTGCCAGCGAGAACGCACCGGACGACGGACACCGGATCCCGAGCGGGATGTAACGACGATCAGGCAAGGCGACCCAGGAGCTCTCCAGCCAGGCGGAGCTCCCGCACCGACCCGAGCCGATCGAACACCCGGCCGGCTTCCTGGGCGAGGGGACGGGCGTCCTCGGTCTGCGCGGCCGCCATCAGGAGGCGTGCCAGATCCAGCCGCGTGACCGCCGCTTCCCACGCGCCATCGAGTTCGGCGAATCCTTCGGCCGCCTCCCGCAGAAGCTCGGCCGCTCTCTTCGGCATCCCTCCAGCCGCCGCGGCTCGACCCTCGAGTCGCATGGCGAATAGCCCCAGTGGAGGTTCCCCGGACCATTCCGCATGGCGCGCCGTCCGCTCGGCGAGGTCGGCCGCCTCATCCCAAGCCTCCTGTTCGGAGATCACCTCGCACCAGGCCTCGAGGAGCTCATCCTGGCCGCGACGGTCCTCTGCAAGGGCCGGGCGTACGAGCAACGCCCGCGCCTCTTCGGATCTACCCCGTCGGGCGAGCAGCCGCGCCTGCCACAGCGTGAGGACCGGGTCGAGCTTGTCCTCGGCCTGCTCCAGCCACCGCACCAACTCGAGGTACCGGCTTGCGGTCCCCCTGTCCCCCCTCGCATCATGGATGAAGGCGGCGATCGCAAGGTGCATCGGTGCGAACCCAGGAGGCGAGTCGCGCCGGTCGCCCAGGATCTCTTCGACAAGGGCGACGTCGGCCAGTACACCGTCCCAGTCGCCGAGCCGGAAGTGCGCCGCCGCCCGGAAATCGAGGCAGTACAACCCGTAGACCGGCGACCCGGGCATGGCTTGGTCGAACCCGCGATCGGCCAGCTCGAGCGACTCCCGATACCGACCTGTGTTCAGCGCCCACCAGGCCGCCATGGCGTGGATGTCACCGACCTCGTAGGGATCGGAGAGCTTCGGCGCCAACTCGAGGCGTCGCCGGATCGGCCCCTCCATCGCTCCGTATCTCCCGACCGAGTGGTGCGTCGCCGTGATCCCGTCGAGCGCCGCCGACTGCAGGTCGACCCGCCCGAGTCGCTGGGCCATCGCTGCTGCCTCCTCGCCCGTGCCGATCGCCCGCTCGAGCTCGTCCTGGTTCGCGCCATACGGTGCGAACGAGCGTGCGATGAGGAGCCCGGCGCGCTCCTCGCTGTCGCCGGGGCCCGCTGCGGCGAGACCGATCTCGAGGTAACGCTCGTCCTCCTCCGGCGAGATGCGGTGGCGCATCGTCCCCGGCGCGCGCCTCACGATCTCGAGCGCCGCCGCGCACAGCCGAGCCAGGTTCCGCGACCGGGCCCCTTCGGGATCCGCAGGATCCTCAGGCTCCTCCGCGAGGAGGTCGATCGCCTCCTTCAAGCGCTGCCACGCCAGGTCGCCCCGGTAGTCGTGGAAGTAAGCCATCCCGAGGATCTCGAGTGCCTGGGCTCGCTCGATCGCGCTCGCCGCGACTGAGAGCGCGGTCTCGGCGAAGCGCTCGGCCTGCTCGAGCACGAGCTTGCTCCTAGCCTCGCTCGCCGCCAGGAGCGCGAACCGGAACGTGCGCTGTCGCAGATGCTCCAACTCTTCGGCGTCTGGACGTGCCTCGCTCGATATGGCCCGATGGGCGTGTTCGTAGTGGTGCGCGAGGAGCTCGGCGAACTCGCGCTGCCGATCCTGCGTCTGTCGCTCGATCCACGCCGCGACGCGTGCGTGCGCTCTAGCGCGATCACGCCTGGGGAGGCTCCCGTAGGCGACGTCCTTGATCAGGACGTGCCGGAAGGCGTACTCGCGTTCCCCGACGATCGTCGAGCCGATCCGCCCGTGGACGAGCCCTCGATCCTCGAGCCGCCACAGCACGTCGTCGAGCTCGAGCGGATCGGGAGCGGGCTCCAACAGCGACGCGACGGCGCCGTTCCAGAACGTGCGCCCGACGACGGATGCCGATTCCAAGACCAACTTCTCGACCGGGGTCAGGAGGTCGATCCGCGCGGCGAGCACCCCCTGCACCGTGTCGGGGATGTCGAGGTCCTCGACGCCTGCTGGTTCGTCCAGGAGGCGCTGGACGATCTCCTCGAGGAAGAACGGGTTGCCGCCCGCGCGCTCGAGGATCATGGTGCGGAGGTCGCTCGAGACGGCGCCCCTCTCGACGAGCAGGTCGAGGAGGTGCGAGGAATCCGTCGCCGAGAGCGGCTCGAGCAGCAGGCTCGAGTGGTTCCAGCGCCCGCCGCCCCACTCGGGGCGCCGGGCGGTCAGCTCGGGCCGCGCCGGGCAAAGGAACAGCAGAGCGCCCTCGCTCCGATCCGCCGCGTCCTCCAACAGATCGAGGAGGGCCGGGTCTGCCCAGTGGATGTCCTCCACGATGACGAGCACCGGGCCGGATCTGGCCAAGGCGGAGAAGAACGACCGCCAGGCGGCGTGGAGGGTGTCGCGCACCTCGCGAGGATCCGACCCGGCGAGCGACACATCCGGGTCCTCCAGCGCGATCGTGTACGCGAGCGCGGCGCTCGCGCGGGCGGGGTCGGCCGAGACATCGGCGGTGATCAGTTCGTGCCCGACCTTCCGGATCTTCTCGATCGCGAGCTCGGGCGGATCGGTGTCGAGGATCCCGGCGTGGGCCTTCAGGATCTCGCCGAGCGGCCAGTACGTGACCCCCTCGCCGTAGGAGAGGCACCGCCCGCTGATCACGGCCGGTGCCTGGGGAAGGTCGGCGGTCCAGGTTGCGAACTCTTCGACCAGCCTCGTCTTGCCGACACCGGCGTCACCGTAGACGGTCACGAGGTGCGGTCGGCGGTCGGCCACACATCGGTCGAAGACGCTCTTCACCATCGTGAGCTCGGTCCCGCGCCCCACCATGGGCGTCCGGTGGAGGCGGCTGTCGCCGCGCTGCGCGGTCCTGGGCTCGGCGACGTCCTCGTCGAGCAGCTCGAAGGCACGAACCCCCGCCTGCTTCCCCTTGAGGGTGAGCGGACCGAGCTCCGTGAACCGCACGCCACGCGCGGCGCGCGCCGTGCGCTCGCCGACGAGGATCTGGCCGGGATCGGCGCCTTGCTCGAGCCGCGCCGCGACGTTCACGGCGTCGCCGGTCACGAACCCCTCCCCGGGGCCCGGCCGCACGCGGGCGATGACCTCTCCCGTGTTCACGCCGATGCGCATCGCCAACCGGAGCGCGTGGACCTCCTCGAGGGAA
>JBKOZW010000047.1:0-8749 GCA_046726095.1 Actinomycetota bacterium | reverse complement strand
GCCCTCCCACGGTTTTTCGACTAACAAGGGGCCTGGGTTACGGGCCTACGCCCCAACCCCGTCCCCCCGACGGTAGACCTCGATCGTCCTGGCGAGCCCGTCGACCGGCACCCCCTGACCCATTGCGAACAGATCGTCGGCAGCCCAGAGGACGTGCACGAAACCCCACAGGGCGACCTGGGCGCGGCGGCCACGCCCATCGGTGACACGGAGCCGCCGCATGAGCAAGGTCCGGCGGAACGAGGTTCGCTCCAGCGCTCGCCACGCGTCCAGTGCGGCGTCGGTCACCGTGCCTCGTACTCCGCGGCGACCCGCTTGGGGACGACCATCCTCCATGCGTCCAGGACGAGCTCGCGCATCTCCGCCAGGTCGATCGCGTCGAGGCGGACCTGGACCCAGTGGTAGCGGACGTCCACCGGCTCCGGTGCGAGGAACTTGGCGGGATCCGAGGCCATGAGCCCGTCCCGTTCGTCCTTGGGGAACGCGAAGCCCATCACGGTCTCGTCGCGCGAGAAGGAGAGGTAGACGATCCGCCCGACCCGGAACTTCACGCGATCGCGCACGAGGACTTCGGTCGTGCGTGGCAGCGTGATGGCGAACGCGCGCACGTCGTCGATCGTGACCATCGGGATCGACCGTAGCTCCTCGGGCCGACAGACCTATCGATCCTCGATGCCCATCGGGGGAGCGTAGGGCGCTCACCCCTTGCGCGGGGCGGACGCCGGGTCCTACGTTGGATCCCTGGGCATCAGCCCGGCGAGCCGAAACAGCTCAGGGTGATGGATCGGGGGAGGGATCACGGCTCACGTCGACGCCGCTCGACCGACCAACCGCGGTCCGACACGCCCGTCCACGACGGCCAGGAGGCCTCGCAGCCCTCCCCTCGCGGTCACCGGAACCCGCTGAGCCACGGAGGGAGATCACGATGAAGAGACTCACGCCCATCGTGGGCATCGCAACGACCGCCGCGCTGATCGGGGCGGTCATCGTCTTCGCCACCATCGGCACAGGCGGCGCCGCCACGAGCGGAAACCTCGCCGATCATGCGCTGATCGACCAAACCAGCGGCGACACGGATGTCTGGTGTCGAGCCACGAATCGACAGCCGTTCGTCGTCTACGGCGCGTTCCGAGCGTTCGGTGGGGACGTGACGATGCGGGTCACCTTCAAGGACGGTGACTTCGTCGATTACCCCATCGCTCAAGACACCTCGTTCTCGTTGTCCGAAGCTGCTGGTGGAACTCCGTCGGTCGACAGGAAGATCGTCGTGTCGACGTCGGGGGGCGCCGGGGACCTGGTCGGATGGATGAGCGCGACGAGGGCTCCCGGGTCGGGATCGTTCGTTGCCTGCGGCACCGACTGATCGACCCACTGAACCAGAGATCGGGCGTGAGCAGGGCGAGCGATCAGGCCCGCCCTGCTCACTCCGTCCTGTCGTGTCTTGCCGTATAGAGGACTCGAGCGACGCCCAGCCGGCCGGTTCCACGAGCTCAAGGGCGATCGACCCCAGCGTCATGGGAACGACTCGCCGCAGGATCCGTCAGCACCGTCATTGGGCAGACACTCTCTCGTGACAGGCTCGAGAAAATCCCGACCAACGACGGATTGAGGCAGCTTGTCCATCCGCGTACCGTGGGCCGACTGCGACGCAAAGGGCGTCGGGGGAGGGAGGCAGGACATGAAGCGGTTGCTCGTGGTTGTAGCTTCTGCTGCCGTGCTCGTGGGTGCTGGAGCGAGCGGGGCGTTCGCTGGTGAGGTCAAGGGTCCGCCGAATCAGCAGAACAACACCAATGAAACGGGGGCGCTGGATCACGCGAACTCGGCCTGCGCTGCGAGCGGGCTGAATGATTTCGACCCGAAAGAGGGGCAGAACGTGTCCCAGGTTCAGACCGCCGCGGACTCGTGGAAGTACTACGGCCTGCCCAAGGGCGCGCCAGGCACGCTTGGTCTCTGCAGGGGCGGGGCCGGGGAGTAGGTGAGACTCCGTGTTGGCCCCGGCGTTGAGTCGGGGCCAACCGTCTCCCTGACTCCCGCGTGGGGTCGTACCACCTCGAACAACGGGACGCGGGCTGACATCGAGCGTCGGGACACGTGAAACGTCGAGACCGGGCAGGCACCCGCTCGACGGCGTTCGCGATCACGGTGTCGGGGCGGACTCGCTGAGGGAGCGACTCTCGGAGCAGATCCAGCCGGCGCCTCCCCGCAACGGCCTCATGCTTCGGCTGTTCTTCGGGCGCCATCTTGGCTCGGCGGCCTGCCGCTCGATCGTGCTGGAAGCCCGAGCGGACGCGGAGCACCACTTGGCCCGATACCGAGACATCCGCCACGAACTCGACCGGGGCGAGGGCCACGAAGATGATCGCTCCTATCTGGCTCCTCACGATCTCTGCAGCTGAGCACACGGCACGTGCAGCGATCGCCTGGGCGGACGAAGCCCTCGTCACCCTCGACGAGATGGACGGGGGCACTCGACCCAAGGAAAGGAGACGGAGATACGCACCTTGATGAATGACCTGCTCCCTGCACGGACGGCGGCGGTTGGGGCCGCGGTCGGGTTCCTCGCGATCGCGGCCTTCCCAGGTTGCTCTGGCCCTCGGCGCACCCCTCGGCCGCGCGGCCTGGGGCGGAACCCACTCGCACCTCCCCACGGGCCTCCGCGTTGCGAGCGCGTTTGCGGTCTGGGTCTGGGTTCTCGCCGCGCTGATCGTCCTGGGACGTGCCGGGTTCCAGGTCTCCCCCCTGCCTCCCGCCTTCCTCCGATGGGGCACGTGGACCCTGGTCGGCGTGTCGATCCTGGGGGCCCTGGTCAACTTCGCCTCGCCGAGCAACTGGGAACGCTTCCTCTGGGGACCGATCGCTCTCATCCTGGCAGGGCTGTGCGTCGTGGTCGCCCGCAGCGGATCTGCTCCGTCCGGAAGCTGACGGAGCATCCGCCAGAGAGTCGCCCAACGCCCTGACCCTGTGGTCGGCCGACGGCGGTACCTTCCGCCATCATGGTGCGGAAGGAGGGCGTCGGTGGGGCTCACGATCGAGGACGTGGCCGGGCGCGCGGGGGTCGACGTCGCCTATGTCCGCCGTCTGATCGGTCTGGGCGCGTTCGGGCCGGAACGGGGCGGCCTCCGGGAACAGGACGCGCACGTCACGGCCCTGCTGCACACATGGGAGGGGGCGGGCCTCACGGCCGAGTCGATCCTGGCCGCCGCGGAGTCGGGGGAGCTTTCCCTCGACTTCCTCGAATCGCCGGGATGGGAGCTCCCGCCCCGGCTCAACCGGACCTACCGCCAGCTCGCGGAGGAGCGCAGCATGCCGGTGGAGCTCCTGCAGGCGGTTCAGCGAGCGATCGGCTTCGTGCCTCCCGACCCCGACGACCTGGCCGGGCCGGACGACGCCGTGATCGCGGATCTCGCTCGGATCGCCCTCGACATCGGCGGGTCGGAGGACGCGATCAGTCGTCTGTTCCGCGTCTACGCGGACAACCTCCGACGGTTGGCGCTCGCGGAGGCCGACCTCTACATCGAGCAGATCGAGCGTCCGAGCCGAAGCGCGGGAACGAGCGAGCCGGAGTTGATGCGGAGGGGAGCCAGCGTCGGACGTGACATGGCTCCCTTGGTGAAGGCCGCCCTCGCGGCGATCTACGAGCGACACCGCCAGCACGTGTGGACGCAGCATTCCGTCGAGACGGCCGAAGCGGTGCTCGAGCGGGCCGGCCTGTATCAGCGTGCGGAGAGGACCCCGACGATCTGCTTCGTCGATCTCACGGGCTACACGCGCCTCACCGAGGAAAAGGGCGACGAGGCGGCCGCGCGTCTTGCCTCTCGCCTCGGCACTCTGGTCGACTCGGTTGCGCTCCGGCACGGCGGTCGGCCCGTGCGTTGGCTCGGCGACGGAGGGATGTTCCTGTTCCCCGAAGCGACGGCTGCTGTCCGAGCCGCGCTCGAGATGAGCGAAGGTGCACCGGCGGCCGGGCTCCCCACCACGCACATAGGCATCCAATCCGGACCGGTTGTCTTCCAAGACGGTGACGTCTACGGACGAACCGTGAACGTGGCCTCCCGGATCGCCGACCTCGCCGAGGCCAGCGACGTGCTCACGACCGAAGAGACCATGCGGCAGGTCGAGGATGCCGAGATCGAGTGGGCGAGTGTCGGTCCGGTCCATCTGCAAGGGGTCGCGAGGCCGCTCACGCTCTACCGAGCGTCATGGCGAGCCAGTTAGGGATGGGGACGGCCACGGTGGGCGCGGATGACATGCTTCAGGCGGATACTGGTGGGCCCGTTCGGTTTCGGTTGATGGTTGACACTTGCTGACGTTGGGAGGACCCATGAAAGAGGCATTGATCCCGATCAGCGATATCCCCTCGGAGGGAACCGTGACCGCCGAACTCATGGGGCGTGAGGTGCTCGTGATGCTGCTGAACGGCAAGCCGCGAGCCTACGTCAACGTCTGCATGCATCACGGCGGGCCGCTGTCCCTCGAAGACGACACCTTCACCTGCCAGTGGCACGGCTCGCGCTTCGACGTGCGAACGGGGCGCGCTCTCTCGGGCCCGGTGCGGCCGGACGCGCGGCTGATCATGCTTCCCACTCGTGTCGAGGACGGCGTCTTGACCTACGTCTACGAGGGGTGACCCATCGATGGGAGGGCTTCCCGACCCGCGTCGCCGTCGTCCCCGACCGATGCGGATGCGGCTCCGTTTCCACCCCTCCATGAACCGCGTGTCGGAGGAGGAGCTGGGTGGTCGGGCGGGGGTCGAGACGGCCTGGCTCGAGCGGCTCGTCGACCTCGGCATCCTGAAACCGGCTGACGATGGCTCGTTCTCGAGGGGCGACGTGTACAGGGCTCGACTCATGGACGAACTCGAGCGGGCCGGCATCCCCCTCGACGCGATGGCCCAGGTTCTCGAGCGGGGGGAGGTCTCGTTGTCTTCGTTCGACCTCCCGGTCTACGAGCGGTTCTCGCTCATGAGCGAGACCACGTTTCGGGAAGCGAGCGAGCAGCACGACGTTCCGCTCGACCTCCTCATGGTGGTGCGCGAGGCGATCGGGTCCGCGGAGCCCGGTCCCGACGATCTCGTTCGGGAGGACGAGCTTCGCATCCTGCCGCTGATCCAGCTGCAGATCGCCAGGGGCTTCCGGCAAGCCGTCATCGAGCGATGGCTTCGGGTATACGGGGAGAGCCTTCGGCGGGTCGCCGAGACGGAGACGGAATGGTGGCGCACGGAGGTCGAGACGCCTCAGCTCGAGTCGGGCCTGAGCGTGGCGGAGATGCTCGACGTCACCAACCGATGGGGCGAGGAGATGAACACGCTGACGGAGCAGGCGCTCATCGCCGTCTACCGCGCGCAACAGGAGCATGCCTGGCACGAGAACTTCGTCGAAGACGTCGAGGGCGCCCTGGAGCGCACCGGACTCCGGGCCCGACCCGGCCTGCCCCCGGCGTTGTGCTTCCTCGACATCACCGGCTACACCCGATTGACCGAGGAGCGCGGCGACGAGGCCGCCGCCGAGCTGGCGGCGCGCGTGTCGAAGCTGGTCCGGCAGCGAGCCGAGCACCATCGGGGCAAGGTGGTGCGGTGGTTGGGCGACGGCGTGATGTACTTCTTCCGCGCACCGGGCCCGGCCGTCGTGGCCGCGCTCGAGATGATGGACGACATCGTCGGGGAAGGCCTGCCCCCAGCCCACGTCGGGGTGCACGCCGGCCCCGTCGTCGTCCGGGGCGGCGATTACTTCGGACGCACCGTGAACGTCGCGTCGCGGATCGCCGACTACGCACGAGCCGGAGAACTGCTCGTCAGTCAAGTGGTCGTCGATGCCTCGGACCTTGCGGACGTGGAGTTCACCCTGATCGGCGCGGTCGAGCTGAAGGGCGTCTCGTCACCGCTGCGGCTTCACGCGGCTCGCCGTCGCGCCTGAACCAGGTGAGCAGGGTTCTCGACGAGACCATCCGCTGGTGGGCCCACTGGGACCCGAACCCGGTACTGCGGAGTGTGAATCTGGTGCGAACCTGCAGGTCCAGAGGGCTGTATGGCCGCTGAGTGGCCGGCTTGCCACGCAGCTGGACCTCGAGGCCGTCAAGGGATGCTCGGAGGCCGAAGGCGAGTCCGTCTTCCGGGCTCCCAGCCGATTCGCCATCGGGCGATGGTGGGCAGTCACCAGATCGATGAGGCGATGAACTCCGCGATCCCGATAGTGGGGAGGTTGGTGTTCGCACGGGGAGCCGTAGGGAAGACCGAGGCATCGGCGACCCCAAGACCTTCCGTGCCGTGTACGCGGCCAGTGGCATCGACCACCGCCTCTGGGTCACCGGAGGGGCCCATGCGGCAGGTCCCGACCGGGTGCCAATAGCCGGCCGCGTTGGTGCGGATCCAGTTCTCGAGATCACCGGTGTGCCCGGGCTCGAGCTCCTTCACCAGGGACCGGCCAAGTGCGCGGCTTCGGACGAGGCGCCGGATCAGTTCGACGCCCTCCACCAGAACGGCCACGTCGTGATCGCTCAGCGTGGAGAAAGGTTGAACGAGGTCAGGCAGAACTTCGGGGTCGCGGGACCGAACCCGTATCTCTCCGACCGAAGTGGACTCCACAAGTCCGACGGACAGGATGATCTGAGTCTGTCCGCCGTTGTCGGGAGCATCGACGAACAGGAGCACGTGGACGTCCCAGTGCTCGTCGCTACACCGGGAGCTTCGCGCCTTGAGGAGAACATCCTGAAAGCCAGACACGGCCGGTTCGAACGCTTGACCGGCTTCGAACGTGATGTCCACCATCGGATGATCCCGCAGTTTCATCCCCACGCCCGGGAGGTCCACGATCGGATCGACACCCAGTCGCTCAAGCTCCTCTGCGGGTCCGATCCCGCTCCGCACGAGGATCGCGGGTGACAGATAGGTTCCTGCGGCGAGGATGATGTTTCGAGCCCCCACCTCCTCGGTCCTCCCAGATCGGTTCGCGACGACGGCCCGGGCCGTGGTTCCTTCGAACTTCACCCGGTCGACCAAGGTGTCTGCCTGGATGATGAGGTTGGGACGGCTTCGGGCAGGATCGAGGAAAGCGAACGCCGCGTTCCACCGAACACCATCGATCACGTTCTTCGGGAGCGAACCTGCACCAGGCCGCCACGTGGCTCCATTGAGATCGTCGAGCGTCTTCAGGCCGGCTTCTTCAACCGCGCGGAAGAACGAGTTCTCGATCGGGTTGCGTTCGTCCGGGGGGGTGATGCGAGTGTTGAGGAGTTCTTGGGCACGTTCCAGGTAGGGTCGTTGCTCCTCGAACCCCCACCCCACGTGACCGAGTTTGCTCCACGTCGCGTAATCGCCCGGCGGAGCCCAGACCACCGCGCACTCGTTGTGGCTGGAGCAGCCACCGATGATCCTGGCCCTCGTTGCGCTCTGGCCCTCGAATCCCCAGTCGTGTGACTGATCCGCCTCGGCATCCGCGTCGAGGATGTCCTCCGGCCACCGCCCATCCTGGTAGGGCCCGTAGTCGGGTCCTGCTTCCAGCAGCAGAACGGACCGGCTCGGGTCTTCACTGAGGCGCGAGGCCAGGACACATCCTGCGGTCCCGCCGCCAACAACGATCGCGTCGAAGTTCCTTGACATACGCGTATCCGATCAGCGAGGAAGCCGTTTCGAGATGTGGCACCCGGAGCGCAACGATGAGCTTAGGCGGCGTGGGCCGCGACGTCTGCGGCCCTCGTGCCATCCGTTGCGATTCGTCGTCCCAACGGGATCTGAACCCGTGTCTCCACCTTGAGAGGTTGAGCCGAGCCGATTCCGTGACCTGCGGCGAACGTTGGAAAGCGCCGCTGACCTGTGGATCCCGTTCCTGGTCGATTCTCGTCGCTACCCCTCGATTTTCGATGTCGTGCGGGATAGATACGGGATCGAAACGGTGGCCGAGGCTACAACCACCTTTACATCGGTCTTCGGACGACGCGGCCGCGCTGAGGGCGTCCGCGAGCAAGCCCTGGCATAACCGGGCGCGACGTGCGCGCAGATAAAAGGGCCGGTGGCCTCGAAGGGCGGGCATGCTTTCGATGTTTTCGCCGCATCGGGAGCAGCCGTTCCCTTGGTCTGGCGGCGATGCGCGCCTGAAGGTTGCGCGATACGGTGCGGAGGATGGAGACGTTCGAGCCGCGCGAGCGCGTCCTCGACCGGTTCGAGGCGCTCGGACCCATCGAATTGGAGGGCGTGGCGGACCCGGTGCCGTTGTTCCGAGCGGCATCCCCATGATGGCCGGGGTCGCGCTCCGCGAGACTATCGACGCGGACCTCGGCACGCTGTTCGAGTTCCAGGCGGACCCTGAAGCAAGCGCGATGGCGGCGTTCCCGTCGCGCGACCTGCCCGCGTTTCTCGAGCACGAGGCGAAGATCAAGGCCGACCCATCGGCGATCACGCGAACGATCGTCGCCGACGGGGACATCGTCGGCTCAATCGGGAGCTGGGAGGTCGAAGGCGAGCGCGACGTCGGGTTCTGGATCGGTCGCGATCACTGGGGAAACGGCTACGCGACTGCGGCCCTGCGCGCGTTCCTCGACATCGACCTCCACAGGCCGTTGCACGCCCACGTAGCCGACCACAACGTCGGTTCCAGGCGCGTGCTCGAGAAGTGCGGCTTCGTACTCGACCACTCGGCGCAGGAAGAAGACGTGCTGGAACACGTGCTCGTGCTGACCGATTGACGCGGCAGGCGATGTCGTCAGCATCCCGTTCGTGGAGGAGCGAGACTCCGGGCGTGGGTCACGTGGTCGATCC
>JBKOZW010000046.1:0-3860 GCA_046726095.1 Actinomycetota bacterium | reverse complement strand
CGTCCTCGTCCCGCAGCAGCCGGATGCCGTCGTCGATCATCGATCCTGCACCATGTCCGGCGTATCGGGGACGTAGGCGAAGGTCCGGCCCCGGATCTCGACGTCGTCCCCCTCGGCGGCGCCCGCGGACTCGAGCGAGCGGAACACGCCTTCTCGTCGAAGGTTGCGCTGGAGCCGCGCGAGCTCCGCTTCGTCGTCCGCATCGGTCTGCAGCACCCAACGTTCCACGTTGCGGCCGCGGACGTGCCAGGTCCCGGCGTCGTCCCGCGTGACCGTGAAGCGGGGCCGGCCCGGGCGGAGGACGACGTGCGTGGTCCGCTCCGGTTCGGCCGCGGCCGCCTCGGCGGCCAGCGCGTCCACCCGCGCTTGGAGCTCGTCGATCCCCTCCCCAGACACTGCGGACACAGCGAGGGCGCTCGGATCAAGGCGTCCCGCCGCCGCAGCGGGGTCGTCGACGAGGTCCGCCTTGGTGCCGATCACGATCGTCAGCCGGTGCGTCAGCGAGTCGTCGTAGGCGGCCAGCTCCGCGCGAAGCGTGTCCAGGTCGCGCGGAGGGTCGGGGGCCGAGAGGTCCACCACGAGCAGCAGCGAGCGGCACCGAACGATGTGCCGGAGGAAACGATGACCGAGGCCCTTGCCCGCGTGGGCCCCCTCGACCAGCCCCGGAACGTCCGCCACGACGGCCCGCATGTCGCCCGCGGTCGCGACGCCGAGGTTGGGGGTGAGCGTCGTGAACGGGTAGTCCGCGATCTTGGGCGTCGCCGCGGTGAGACGCGACAGGAGCGTGGACTTCCCGGCGTTCGGGAGTCCGACGAGCCCCACGTCGGCGACGGTGCGGAGCTCCACGCGCAAGCGGCGCGATTCGCCGGGTTCGCCCGGCTCGGCGACGCGCGGGACACGGTCCCGCGCGTTCGCGAGCCGGGCGTTCCCGCGTCCGCCGCGGCCACCGGCCGCGACGACCGCCCGCGACCCTTCGCCGACCAGGTCGGCGAGCAGCCCCTCCTCGTCGAACACGACCGTGCCGTCCGGGACCGGGATCATCAGGTCGGGGCCGGCGGCGCCGTCGCGCCGGGCGGATCGTCCCGATCCGCCCGCCCGCGCCCGCTGGTGCGGGTGATCCGCCAGCCACGACAGGTCGTGGATCCCGCGCGAGACCTCGAACACGACCGAGCCGCCGCGGCCGCCGTTGCCGCCGTCCGGACCGCCCCGGGGCTTGAATGGCTCCGAGTGCAGCGAAGCGGACCCGTCGCCGCCGCGACCGGCCTCCACGGACACGGCGCATTCGTCGGTGAACATCACGCGCTAGCGTAGGTGGAGCGGACCTCAGGGGACGGGAGCGGATGGTCGAACCCACGACGGTATGGCTGGTGCACCTGGATCCGCGGTCCGCCGACGAGGTCGAGGGGACCTTGACCGAGGACGAGACCGGGCTCGTGTTCACGGAGGAGCCGTCCGGGTCCGTGACGCGGTTCGCGTTCTCGGACGTGAAGAAGGTCAAGCGCGTGATGGCGTCGCCGGTATTCGTCGTGCGCCACGGCCCCGAGGGTCGAGAGACCGCCTTCTACCTGACCCGACCACCACCGCTGGGGACCCTCGCCGACTCGGATCCTCCCACGACCGTGCAGCCGACCGCGTCGATGAGGAGCTTGGGCTCCGGCAAGTGGCGTCAACGCCGCGCGAACACGCGCTACCTGGCGGCGACGTCGTCGAACGTCCGCAAGCGCCGGGACGCGTGGGTCGACCGGATCAGGACGGCCATGAAGGAGCGAGGGGCGCGCTAGGCGGGCGGGCTGACGGTTGCGTACTTCCGGCCGCGGGACTCCCGGTAGTCCACCGTCCCGGCCCGCGTCGCGAACAGGGTGTCGTCCCCGCCCTTGCCGACGCCGTCGCCCGGATGGATCCTGGTCCCGCGCTGGCGCACGATGATCGAGCCCGCCGTCACCGTCTGGCCACCGTAGGCCTTGACGCCGAGCCGCTTGGAGTTGGAGTCGCGGCCGTTTCGGGACGAGCCGCCGCCCTTCTTGTGTGCCATGAGGTCTCCCAGGCTACCAGCCGAGCTATCGGAGCTCGACGGATTCGATCTGGAGCAACGTCAGCTGCTGGCGATGCCCCGTCTTCTTGGCGTAGCCCGTCTTGGGCCGGTACTTGAACACCTTGATCTTGTCGCCCTTCTTCTCCCCCAGCGGCTTGGCGGTCACGCTCGCCTTCGACACGGCGGAGCCGGCGTGCGTCTTGCCGTCGTCGTCGACGACCAGCAGCGGTGTGAACGTGACCGTCTCGTCGGCCTCCACGAGCTTCTCGACCTCGATCACGTCGCCGGCCTGCACCCTGTGTTGCTTGCCGCCGGTCTTGATCACCGCGTACATGGTTGACCCCTTCAGTTGACGTCGTAGGTGAGGATGATGCCCCGGCCTTCGCAGGTGGGGCAGATCTCGGAGAACGATTCGACCAGGCCCGAGGATACCCGCTTGCGGGTGACCTGCATGAGACCGAGCGGCCCGATCTCGAAGACCTGCGAGCGCGTCTTATCGATGGCCAACGCGTCGCGCATCGTGTCCTCGACCTGCTTCTTGTTCTTCTCCAGCAGCATGTCGATGAAGTCGATCACGATGATCCCGCCGATGTCCCGGAGGCGAAGCTGCCGGGCGGCCTCGCGCGCGGCCTCGAGGTTGGTGTTCACGACGGTCTCTTCGAGGTTCGTCTTGCCGACGCTCTTGCCGGTGTTGACGTCGACGATCGTCATCGCCTCGGTGCGCTCGATGATCAGGTAGCCACCGGACGGGAGCCAGACCTTGCGGTCGAGCGCCTTGTGGATCTGCTCGACGATCCGGTGCTCCTCGAAGACGGGGAGCGCGCCTGTGTGCAGGGTGATCTTCTCGGCGAGGTCGGGCGCGACCTCGCGGACGTATCCCATCACCATCTCGTAGACGCGGTCCGAGTCCGTGACGAGCCCGCGGTACTCCTCGTCCGTGAACAGGTCGCGGACGACCCGGACGGTGAGCTCCGGTTCCTCGTACAGCGCCGTCGGCGCCTTCCCCTTCTTCGCCTTGCTCTGGATGTCGTCCCAGATCACGAGGAGCCTGCGGAGGTCGGCCTCGAGTGCTCCCTCGGTGGCGGATTCGGCCGCGGTCCGCACGATCACGCCGTGCTCTGGCGGCTTCACCCGTTTGAGCAAGGCCTTGAGACGCGTGCGGGCCTCGTCGGGGAGCCGGCGGCTGATCCCTTGGAGATCCTGGTTGGGTGCGAGCACGAGGTAGCGCCCGGCCAAGCTGAGGTTGGCCGTCAGCCGCGCGCCCTTGCCGCCCATCGGGTCCTTCGTGACCTGGACCATGACGGCCTGCCCGGGCTTGAGGAGCTGCTCGATCCGAGGCGCGTTCCCCTCGATGTCCTCGAGCGAGTAGTTCACCTCGCCGGCGTAGAGCACCCCGTTGCGGCCGCGCCCGACGTCGACGAAGGCCGCCTCCATCCCCGGAAGGACGTTCTGGACGCGGCCGAGGTAGATGTTGCCGACCATCGACGTCGCGCCGACGCGGGTCACGTAGTGCTGCACGAGGACGTTCTCTTCGAGGACCGCGATCTGGTCGCGCTCGCCGTGCTCGGTGATCACCATCAGCTTGTCGGTGATGCGCGGCGGCGTCGGGATCGCCTCCCGGCGGCGACGGCCGTCGCGTCCGGTCCGGGTGCGGGTCGTGCGGACCCCGCGTGTTGGGCCGCCCGCCGCGACCTGCTCCTCGATCGTCTTGGGGCGGGTCGACCTGGGTGCGCGGGCCGGGGCCTCGGCCGGCGCCGGCGGGGCGGCATCGTCGGCGCGCGTCGCGGACTGTCTCTTATACACATCTCCGAGCCCACGAGACAGGTAT
>JBKOZW010000045.1:0-6736 GCA_046726095.1 Actinomycetota bacterium | reverse complement strand
CGCTGGTGCGGATCTCCGCACCGGCCGCGCGCGCCGCCCCCGCCATCGCCTGGGAGACGCCGCCCATGCCGCCCTTGACCCAGCCCCAGGCGCCGAAGTGGCCCTCTACCTGGCCGATCCAGTGATGCATCAGCACGTAGGCCGACCCGGGCGTCATCGGCCCGGCCCACGCCCCGACGATCGCTTGGGTGGCGAGCGCTCCCTTCACCCGGGGATCCTCGAACCACTCGTCCAGGAAGTCGGCGGCGCTCATCGTGAACAGCCGGACCATCTCGTGGACGTCTCGCCCGCTCCATCCTCGGAACCGCGTGCCGGCCCGGGCCCATCGCGCGATGTCCGTCACCCGCATGTTCGGTGGGACGACGAACAGCAGCTGTTTCACGAGCGTCGCGATCCGCTCGAAGTATCGGTCGAACTCGACGTAGGCGTCAGCGTCGTGCCGACTCAGCTTCGAGATGTTCTCGACGTCGCGTCGGAGGTCGCCCCAAAGGGTCAGCGACGTCCCGTCGGGGAACGGGACGAAGTAGTCGGGCGTGACGATCGAGACGTCGTAGCCGTGCGCTCGCAGATCGAGCTCTCGGACGATCCGCTCGGGCATCAGCGAGATCACGTAGCTCGCCGACGAGATGCGGTAGCCGTCCCACATCTCCTCGGTCGCCGCAGCGCCCCCCAGCACGTCGCGTCGTTCGAGGACGAGGACGTCGCGGCCGGCCTTCGCGAGGTACGCGGCACACGCGAGGCCGTTGTGACCGCCACCGACGACGATCACGTCGCGTTCGACCGGGCCGGCGCTCATACGACCCGGAGGCCGTCCTTCCACACCTGCTCGATCCGGTCCTTCAGCTTCTCGAAGTCGAACGGGTCGCGGTCGACCACGACGACGTCGGCGATCTTGCCGGGCGCGATCGTCCCGAGCCTGCCCTGCATGCCCATCAGTTCCGCTGCGCTCGAGGTCGCGGCGACGAGGGCCTGCTCAGGCGTGAACCCGTTCGCGGCCATGTGCGCCAGCTCGTTGAGGTTCCACCCGTGCGGCGCGACGGGGCAATCGGTCCCCATCGCGACCTTGATGCCCGCGTCGGCGGCGAGCCGCATGGCGTCGAACTCGGGACGGCCGAGTCCTTCGAACTTGGCCCGGATCTCGGGCGCGAGCTGCTCGTCGCGCGCCAGCTCCTCGGTCGTGTCGCCCGCCGTCAACGTCGGCACCAGCCAGGTCCCCGCCTCGACCATCATCTCCGCGGACTCCCGGTCGAGGTACGTGCCGTGTTCGATCGAGCGGACGCCGGCGCGCACGGCCCGCTTGATCGACTCGGGCGAGTGCGCGTGCGACATCACCCAGCGGTTCAGGTCGGCCGCCGTCCGGACGATCTCGTCCAGCTCGTCCTGGGCGAAGTGCGGGTGCATCGGATCGTCCGAGGGCGAGAAGAACCCGCCGCTCGACGCGATCTTGATCACGTCGGCGCCGGCGCGGATCACCTCGCGGACCTTGACGCGGACGCCCTCGACGCCGTCGCACTTGCCCATCGGGAATCCGGGGTAGCCGACGCCCCAGTCGACCGAGGTGCCGCCGCTCGGGAGCCACGGATCGTTGTGCCCGCCGGTCTGGCTCAGCATCGTGATCGCGATCTGCATCCGCGGCCCGGGGAGCACCCCGTCGTCGACGGCGCGCTTGAGCCCCAGATCCGCCCCGCCGGCGTCCCGCACGGTCGTGATCCCGAGCGCGAGGGTCGTGAGCAAGTTCGCCGGCGCCAGGAAGAAGGCGTACGAGAACGGCCGATGGGCGATCTCCAGCTCGCGGTCCTCGTAGCGGCCCATCAGGTGGATGTGGCAGTCGAACAGGCCCGGCAGGAGCGTCTTGCCGTCGCACCCGACGGCTTCATCGCCGTCGAGCCCGATTCCGACGTCCACGATCCGCCCGTCCTCGATCACGACGTCGGCGCCGGCGAGCGGCGCCCCCGTCCCGTCGAAGACCCTCCCACCGCGGAACAGCGTCCTCGTCATCCCCACCTCCCGTCCGGAGGCAGGAACGATAGATGATGGTCGCGTCGCGGACGGTGGCGTCGTCGGAGCGAGCCGATCAGGTCCCGTCGAGGCAGCCCGATAGCTCGGACGGGAGCCCGGGGAAGGTCAATCCCTCGCCACCGTCCACGAAGTCATACGCGATCCCGCGCCAGCGGCCGGGCAAACCCTCGTATGTGTAGGCCTGCCGGTTGCCCGCGTCGTATTGGAACCCGACCCAGTCCGGCGAGGTGAAGCCGCGGGTGTCGTACGGCGCGACGGCCGCGAGCCCTCGACCGAACCGCCGATCCTCGATGAGGAACCGACCCTGGAACGACAGATCCTTCGGATCGTAGAGCTTCACGTACCAGCGCCGGATGTCCTTCAGGTAGTTCTTGTCGGTCGGCGGGGACTCCGCCCCGACGAACATCCGCATGTCCACGACCACGGACGGACCGGTGTTGCCGGAGGCTCGCCGGATCACCTGGAGCGGGAAGGTCCAAAGGCTCGAGCCCTTCTGAGGGGTGACCCACCCACCCTGGCACGCCGCGCTGCTCGCTCCCGACGTCGGGGGACGCTGCGTCGGGGTCGCGGGCCGGGTCGGCTCGGCCGACGGGGTCGCCGACGTGGCGGACGTCGCGGCGACGGGGCTCGGGATCGTCGGTGCGGACGCGGTCGAGTCGCCGCCGGTACAGGAGACCAGCGCCGGGAGCGCACAACAGCACAGGAAAACGACGAACCTTCTCAACGGTAGGACTCCGAGCCGTCCGGGAGCTCTGGGAGGATACCGAGCCGATGGACGAGGACCGCCGCGAACATCACCCGCTCCCCGTGTCCCGGCGGCGGTTCCTGGAGCGCTCCGCCATGGCGGTGGCCGGCGGCGTCCTGTTCGCCTGCACCGGCGGCAAGGTGATCCCCCATGTCTCGGACACGGC
This sequence comes from Actinomycetota bacterium, assembly GCA_046726095.1. GTDB lineage: Bacteria > Actinomycetota > UBA4738 > UBA4738 > HRBIN12 > AC-51. Next base: position 3,806 of record JBKOZW010000045.1, on the reverse strand, counting down.
GAGCGCCGTCGACACCCGCTGGCCGATCAAGCGCGTCGTGTACCTGATGCTGGAGAACCGCAGCTTCGACAACGTCTTCGGGCGGTTCCCAGGCGTCGAGGGCACGACGATCGGCCTGCTCGACGGCAAGGAGGTTCCCCTCTCGCGGTGCCCGGATTGGCTGCCCGGCGATCTCCCCCACGACCGGGCGGCGGCGCTCAACTGCCTGAACGACGGCAAGCAGGACGGCTTCTGGACCGGGGCCTACGGCGACCCATGGGCGTACACCCAGTTCCAGGGGAACGAGCTCCCGAACTACTGGCACTGGGCCCGCGAATACGCCGTCTCGGACCATTTCTTCGCGTCGGCGAACGGCCCGTCGTACCCGAACCATTTCTTCTTCATCGCCGGGACCTCCGGCGGCGCGATCGACAACCCGGAGAACATCAAGACGAGCCCCATGGCGGACGGGAAGACGTTCAAGAGCTGGGGGTGCGACGCGGTCGGCGACGACGTGTTCGTCCTCACCTTGGACGACCATGGTCTGCTCGCGAAGCACGACAGCTGCTTCGACTTCCGGACCGTCGGCGACCAGCTCACGCATCGCGGGATCGATTGGGCGTTCTACTCCGCGGCTCCCGGAACACCCGGCTACTTCTGGAACGCCTACAACGGCGTCGGGCAGGTCTTCCACACCGATCTGTGGCATGAGCACACCCGGGACGTCGCGAAGGTGATCGACGACGCGAAGGCGGGCACGCTGCCGCCCGTCACGTGGGTCACGCCGCGGTTCGAGCTCTCGGACCATCCGCCCGGCAGCAGCGCGTTCACGCACAACTGGACGAGCGATCTGGTCGAGGCGATCATGAAGAGTGACGCCTGGCACGAAACCGTGATCTTCCTGACCTGGGACGAGTGGGGCGGCTTCTACGACCACGTGCCGCCGATCCCGGTCGACCACGTTGGCTTCGGCTTCCGTGTCCCGTTGCTCACGATCAGTCCCTACACGGTCCGTGGAACGATCGACGACGAGGTCGGGGAGTTCTCGACGCCGCTGCGGTTCATCGCGGACAACTGGGACCTGCCCTACCTCACGGAGCGGATCGCGAAGACGCACAACTTCGAGCACGTCTTCGATTTCCGGAGTCCGCCGCGCAAGCCCGCCGTGACCGGGGTCCGGGTCCCGACCTTCGGCAAGTTCGATCAGTTCCCCGACGACTACCCGTGGCCCGCCGGGACGGTGCCGGACCCGAACTCTTTCTGAAGGGCCGCCGTTCAGCCGATCGGGTTGGGCACGTAGTGCTTGACCAAGTTGAGCGCGGTCAGGACGGGATACGACATCGCGACGATCCCGAGCAGGATCGACGCGACCGAGGTGCCACCGCCCTTCCCCCCGAGCCCGGCGACGATCCCGAGCACCAACGCGATCGCTCCGAACACGACCGCGAGCAGCCGCATCTGGTCCACCAGCTGGCCACCGGCCGCGAGCTGCTGCGAGTACTTGCCGAGCAACGTGCTGTCCGGGTTGAAGTGATAGATCCACAGGATCGCGCTGAACGCGGCGCCGATCACACCGACGAGGCACGCCACCGTCCCGGCGGGGTTCGCCGTCTTGCCGCTGCTGCCGAAGATCCCGCTCATGACCAGGTCCGATGATGCGCCACGCGGTGGGCCGGAGCAAGCGACGTCCGGCGGAAGGCCGGACGACCGATACCGCTCAGGAGCCGGGTTCGCGCTCCGAGGCCGGCTCGGGCTCGTCTTCGAGGCCGAGCGCGGCCGGCTCGGACGGCTCGATCGGCGTGCCGGACTCGATGAGGCCGGCTTGGCGGTCGGCGTCGCGCTGCGCGCGCGCGAGACGACGCTCTTCGCGCGCGGCGGCCTTCTTGGCCTTCCCGCTCTCGCGCTGTCGCTTCCCGAAGCTATCCGGCATGGCCTCCACGATACGAGGTTCCGCGCGCCGATGCCTCGGCGAGGCTGCATCGATCGCCCTGCTACGGTCGCGCGGTGCGTCTCGCGGTCGTCGGACACATCGAATGGATCCGGTTCGCGAAGGTTCGCGCGGTCCCGTCCCCGGGAGCGATCGCGCACGCGACCGAGGCGTGGGAAGGCGTCGGCGGTGCAGGAAGCGTTGCCGCCACCCAGCTCGCGAAGCTCGGCGGCGGCTGTCTGCTCTTCACGGCGCTCGGTCGAGACCGGGTCGGCGACGACGCCCGATCCGAGCTCGAGGGCAACGGCGTCGAGGTGCAGGCGGCGGTCCGCGACCGGCCCAGCCGAACGGCGCTCACGATGATCGACGACGCCGGCGAGCGGACGATCGTGACCCTGGGCGATCGCCTGGAGCCCCGCGGGTCCGATCCGCTCCCCTGGGACCGGCTCGACGGCGCCGACGGCGTGTTCTTCACCGCAGGCGACGCCGGAGCGCTCCGGCGTGCGCGCGCCGCGCGCCTGCTCGTCGCGACCTCGCGCGTCATGGACCTGCTCACGACGGCGGGGGTCGCGCTCGATGCCGTCGTCGGCAGCGAGCGCGACCCCGCCGAGCGCTACGAGCCCGGCCGGATCGACCCGCCGCCGAGGCTCGTGGTCCGGACCGACGGCGTGCGGGGAGGGTCGTGGGAGACGGTCGACGGGGGGCGCGGCCGCTACGAAGCGGCCGTGCCCGCCGGCCCGCTCGTCGACTCCTACGGCGCGGGGGACAGCTTCCAGGCGGGTCTGCTCTTCGGGCTCGCGAGCGGCGAGGGCGTCGCGGACGCCCTCGCGCTCGCGGCCCGCTGCGGCGCGTACGCGGCCGCCGGTCGGGGACCGACCGGCGGCCAGCTCCGCGCCCCCGATCCCTCCTCCTGAAACGTTCCGCACCCAGCGGACATACTGGAGGCGTGATGGGCGAGCACCTCGGATGGGCCGTGGAGACGTCGCGGGACGGCGAGAAGTGGCGCTTCCTCGGCAAGGGCTGGACCAAGCCCGGCGAGCCGCTCCTGCTCCACGGAGCGAACGCCTTCGTTCGCTACAAGCCAGAAGGAGAGAAAGAGTTCGGCGATGCCCTCGAGCGCACTGGCGACGAGCCGATGACGCTGCTCGACCTCGACCACGGCACCCGGCGCGACCTCTGGCCGACCGCGGAGCACCAGGGCCTGCCGGTTCTCCTCCCGGGGGGCGAGGTCGGTCGCCTGCTCCGGTTCGAGCGGGACTCCGACGGCGACGAGTTCACCTGGGCGCTCGAGTTCCGCGGCGAGCGCTATCGCGGATCCTCGTAAGCACCGCGGACCGCGGCTCCTCCCGGGTTGTCTGGATCGCGCCCCCTCCGTAGGGTCGAAGGAACGGCGTTCCTTGATCACCTGCGGACCGTCGCGAGATCGAGCGAGATCGAGGGAGGAGCAGCGATGGATCCGTGGTCGTTCGAACCGGCGGGGCGCTTCGAGGAACACACGATCTCGAGCCGGGCGCTGCTCGGCAATGCTCTGGACGATCCCGCTGATCGCCCGCTCTGGGTGTATCTCCCTCCGGGCTACGACGACGACCCGGAGGCGCGGTTCGCGTCCGTCTACGTGATCCAGGGACTCACCGGCCAGCTGGACATGTGGCGCAACCGCTCGCCGTTCCGACAGAACTTCCCCGAGCTCGCCGACGCGCTGTTCGCGCGCGGTGAGGCGCCCCCCGTCGTCGTCGTCTGGGTCGACTGCTGGACATCACTCGGCGGGAGCCAGTTCCTGGATTCGCCCGGGACCGGCAACTATCTGACGTACCTCTGCGACGAGGTCGTCCCGTTCGTCGACGAGCGATACCGCACGATCGCCGACCGGGAGCATCGCGGGATCCAGGGCAAGTCCAGC
>JBKOZW010000044.1:0-5633 GCA_046726095.1 Actinomycetota bacterium | reverse complement strand
TGGGCTCCCGTCGGGTTCAGGCTCGCGCAGGCCCTGCACCACGGCACCGACCATCGCAGTCAGGTGTGTACAGCGCTCACGACGCTCGGTGTGGAGCCGCCGAAGATCGATGTCTATGACTTCGGGCTCGACACGGGACGGATCCTGGAGAAGATGCCCGACGCGTAGCGAACGTCGCCCCCTTCGCGCCTGTGGGAATGTCCGGGATCCTGTGGCGAGCGTCGCGTCTCGTGGACAGGGCCCGGCCCCGTAGCCGCTCATCCTCGTTGGCGGTCACCGGCGACGTCGATCCGAAGGAAGGAGCGTGACCGTCCCTGGGCGTCGCCTTCTGCAGCTGTTCCCTTCGCTCGCGCGCTTCTGCAGGTCACTCGCAGCGGAGGCGAAGGGAACACGGTACGAACCCGAACGGCGCAGGTCAGAGTGTCTGGGTGAGTGCGGCTCGGTGCATCGCGCGCCGGGAGCGCCCACCGCCTGGCACCAGAGACGTTCGTAGCACGTTGCGCGGAGAGCGCACCTCGATCGGCGACCTTCGTCCGACCAGGTAGCTGGACAGACCGGCGATGTAACTCGGTCCCGCTGTGACAAGATGACGTGCGCGATATCGTCCGCTGTCTTGATCGATAGGGAGTCCCCATGCCCGGTCCCTACATCAATGACGAAACACCACCAGGGATCAAGTTCCACGCCTCCCCGAGGAACGCCGTCATAGGAACTCTCCGATCGGATGCGTCCATGCAGGACGTGGCCGACGCGCTCACTGAGGCGGGGGTCGCTCCGAGCACCGTGCACTTCCTCGTGGGGCCGGGGGGCGTTGCGTTCCTCGAGCGGTTGGGGAACTGGTTCACGCGCGCCCTCAGCGATGGCCTGACGGATGCCCGCGAATCGCTCCAGTCTGGTGCCACGATGGTGGGCGTCTTCGAGGTCGCCGACCCGGATGCGGCAGCGATCCGGAGGACGCTCTTCGACGCCGGCGTGGAATCGCTCCACTACTTCGGTTCCTGGACGTACACCTGATCCGTCACGTAGCGGATCGAAGGCGCACTGAAACGCGTTCGAGGACCGGGTCGAGGGTGGTGAGCCCGACATGTACGACAAAGATCGAGACGTGTGAGGAGAGGGGAGAAACCGATGGCTCGTGGGATGCCGATCGCCGAGCAGTCCATCGCGACCAACGGCGTCACCAGCGTGACATCCTCGGCGCAAGCACGCGATCGCTTCGCGGAGGCGAACAGGTACTGGCTCGCGACGGTACGCCCAGACAAGAGACCACATGTCATGCCGGTGTTCGGCGTCTGGGTGGGCGATGCTCTGTACTTCACAGCGGCCCGCACGAGCCGCAAGGCGAAGAACCTCGCGCTCAACGCCCGATGCGTGGTCGCGGCCGACGTTTCCATCCTCGATGTGGTCGTCGAGGGCGAAGCCGTGAGGGTGAGCGACGAGGCGAAGCTCCATCTCGTGGCCGAGGCATACGCGTCCAAGTACGAGTGGCCCCTGACGGTGCGCGACGGTAGCTTCTTCGCGGAGTACGGAGCACCTTCCGCCGGCTCGCCTCCGTACGACCCCTACGAGATAACGCCGCTGACGGGCTTCGGTCTCGGCATGGACGAGCCCTTCGCGGCCACGCGTTGGAAGTTCTAGAGAGGGAGTAAGGAGGCCGCTCACCGAGCCCCCTGTTCGAAGGGATCATCATCAGGCTATGCCTGAGGATGAACGACCCTCGGTTCCGACCGGCGGCGGAGGCGACGGAGAGTTCAGGCGCCATGCGATCGCTGCCCGACGAGCCATGAAGCGCGGACCGTACGTGGCACCGTTCGACGAGATGGCGGATCCGCGTCTCCTAGCCGAGCCCACCATGGTTGCGAGTCCCGAGGTTGGGACGGCCTGTTCCTATGGGATCGGATCGGGATGCGTCCCGGAGCTCGAGATAGGTGGGGTGATCGAGGCCGGTCCGTGACCGCTGGTCCCACGAAGTGTCCCATCGACGAGCCTGGTTCTTGCACTGTTCCCTCGCTCGCGCGTTTCCGCAGGTCACAGAGTTGCGGAGGCGGACGGGAATCGAACCCGCCAGGGAGCTCGTCGCCCCCTCAACGGTTTTGAAGACCGCGGGGCCCACCAGGAACCCAGACGCCTCCACGCGGAAGGGTAATGGGCGGGGCGCTGAGCGCCCCGCCCACGAACCTCGCGCGCCTCGATCAGGGGATCGCGATCGAGTTGCCGTAGATGTTCTGGTCCAGGCCGCCGAGGTTGAATTGGCGGGTGAAGGTCCCGTCCGGGTTCTCGACCCAGTTCAGGACGTCGAACCCATCCTGCTCTGCCTCGCGCGGGTCATCGCCTGGGACCACGTCGCGGTTGTCGGTCCACGACAGGTAGCCGGAGAGCGAGCCGTCGCCGTTCTCGACCAGGTCGATCCAGTTGTAGTCGCCGAGGAACGGGACGTCGACGGCGTCGAACATCTCGTACTGCGGCTGCTGACCGACGGTCGACGCTTGGAGCGCGCTGCCGAACTTTTGCCCGTCGGTCGAGACCGCAACGTAGCTCCGAAGCACGTCGGTTCCGCACGAGGTGGCGTCCTCGGTGTTTCCGATCGGAAGCTGGACGCTGTAGCAGGGGTCGACGCGGCTGTCCTGCCACACGACGGCCAAGCGACCAGCGAGCGCGTCCCCGTCGGGGAAGAACTGATGGCCGACCGGAGTGTTGCTCACTTTCACGGGGGTACCCCACGTCACGCCGTCGTTCGTCGACCGCGACACCCAGGCGAACGATTGCCCCACATCATCCGTCCCGAACGTCCCAGGCCCGGTTGAGGAGTACGTGGTGTCACTCGGGACGACGGTCGCCGGATCGACGGCCTGCCAGATCGCGAACACGCCTGGGAGCTCGCCGGTCGGGTCCGAGGTGATCCTCGGTTCCAGCGGCACTCGGAAGAACACGAACTCGCTGGGGCAGAGGTCCGGGCCGTCGCCACAATCCCGCGCTCCATCGAACGGGTTGTAGCCCGCGAACTCGCGGATGTTTCGCTCCTTCGAGAATGAGATGCCGCCGTCCGTCGACCGCGCGAACGAGACGCCGAAGTTCTTGTGCGAGGAGCTGAACTCGAAGTCCCGCCAGATCACGTAGACGTCGCCGTCGGCTTCCACCGTTACGTCGCAGCCCTGCCCCGCGCCGCCCTCCGTCAAGTTGACCGGTGGCGAGAACGTCTGGCCGCCGTCCGACGACGCCCGGAAGCGGATCGTCGGCGTCCCGTTCGCCGGGAACTTGGTCCAGCAGATGTAGACGTTGCCTTCGAAAGGACTCGCGGGAGCCTGATCGGTCTCGATCATCTCCTTGTCGTTGAAGATGCCGAAGAAGTTGGCCGCGGCCGGCCCCTTCCCGACCTGGATCGTGTCCCGGTAATCGAGCGGATAGGTCTCGTAACTGGCATCACCGGGCTCGAGCACGTCGAACCGGGCCAACGCGACGTCCGAGTTCGTCTTAGGCCCCGCGAAACCGTTGTAGGCCAGGAACCCGAAGTAGAACGTCGAACCGTCGGGGCTGAACGCCCCGACCGGGTCGCTGGCCGTGTTCGTCCGGCCGAACTCGGGCGACGCCATCCCCTCGGTCGACGTGTCCGCGGCGTAGCCGGGAACGAGCGAGTCCGTCCACGTCTCTCCGCCGTCCGTGGAGAACGCGAGCCCCATCCAGTCGCTGCAGTAGTCGTTCCAACCGCTGACGATCAGATCCAGGTTGCTCGGATCCACGACGGAGAACGGCTCGTTGTTCTGGGTGAAGGCGCCGAACGCCGCTGGGTCTTCCGTGTCGTTACATGCCTCGATCGACGCGTCCGTCCCGCCGTCGTGGCGGACGTACGGGATCGGTGGACCCGTAACCTTGTCGTCGTTCGCATCGACCGTCGGACCGGCCGCACGCGCGACGTTCGGCATCGCGAGCGCGAGCGCAGCAGCAGCCGCCATCGAGGCGGCGAGGAATCTCCGCATGGTCTATCCCTCCCTGCGGATCGGGGGGCCCCTCGCCCCGTTACGTTCATCCCTGCATACCACGCATCGCCACGAAGCGCATCTCGGGGCCTACGATGCAGCCCGTGGAAGCCGCGTTCTTCGACCTGGACAAGACGATCATCAGCCGGTCGTCGTCGCTCGCGCTCTCCCGGCCGCTGTACCGGGCCGGGATGGTCTCGCGCGGGCAGCTCCTTCGGGGTGCGTACGCGCAGCTCGTCTACCTCCTGGTCGGGGCGGACGAGCAGAAGATGGAGCGCCTGAAGGAGGGCATGCTCCAGCTCACGAAGGGATGGGATCGAGCGCAGGTCGAGAAGCTCGTGCAGGACACGATCCTGGACGTGATCGATCCGTACGTGTACCAGGAAGCGCTCGACCTGATCGCGCTGCATCGCAGCGAAGGCCGGGACATCTACGTCGTGTCGTCCTCACCCGAAGAGGTGGTGCGACCGCTCGCTCGACACTTCGGGGTGGCAGGCGTAATCGCCACCCGCGCGCAGGTCGGCGACGACGGCCTCTACACCGGTGAGCTCGAGTTCTACGCCTACGGTGCGTTCAAGGCCGACGCGATCCGCCAGTTGGCGGATCGCGTCGGCCTCGACCTCGCGGGGTCCTACGCCTACTCCGACTCGATCACCGATCTCCCGATGTTGGAGGTGGTCGGCCATCCCGTCGCGGTGAACGCGGACAAGGAGCTCCGTCGCATCGCCGAGGAGCGGGGGTGGGAGCGGCGGGACTTCCGGAGCCCCGTCCGGTTGCGGACGCGCATCGCGTCCGCCGTGCCGGCGCCGCGGCCCAGCTACGTCGCCGGCGCGGTCGGCGTCGTCGCCGTCGCCGCGGTGTTGGGCTGGGTCGTGCTCCGATCCCGCGACCGCCGCGTCGGTGAGTAACGCGGGTGCGTCACGTTGCGCCAGCGGCGCGACCGGGTGTACGGTGCGGGTGGATGCCGCGAGGCACCCGCGAGGGGAGCAGAACCCACGCGCGAGTCATGCCGCGGGAGGCATGCCCCAGGACCCGGGACGATGGTCCCGGCTCCCGGGGCCTGTGCGGACAAGCGCCTGATACCTGCTCCCCTCCGCTATGCGGCGTCAATCCCGAGCGACCGACAGGGCATGGAAGCGGAACAGCGCGCCCTGTGGGTACGCATCGCGCCCCGCCCAGCCGAAGCCCCATCGCGCCATCGCGGCGATCACCGACGGCCGTTGTGAGGGCGTCGATCCGGGCTCGTTCGAGCCTGGATCGATCTCGATCGCGGCGCCGAACGGCGCCGCGCTCAACGGCCCATCGGGGCCCGTGGCGTCCATGACCGGGTCGTAGCACGGGCCGACCCCCGTGACGTCGTCGGCGTGACCCTTGGACCGGAGATCGTTCATAGCCCGACGGAGCAGGTCGAGCGCGAGGGTGTTGCAGGTGACGGTTCCGAGCACCGGCAGGGTCTGGGACGCGATGTGCGCCTGGACCCACGTCGGGTCGATCACGATGCGCTTGGCGGAATGCGAGTCGGGATAGGCGTCGAACTCGCCGAACCGCTCCTTGAGCACGATGGGCGGGGCTTCGCGATCGTTGGCCCGGAGGTAGGTCGTCTCTCCGGGCGCGCGGACCTCGACGACCGGGTAGCGCACGTCGATCGGCAGGTAGGGG
>JBKOZW010000043.1:0-10031 GCA_046726095.1 Actinomycetota bacterium | reverse complement strand
AGGAAGCCGGTCGCCGCGCCCATCATCGCCGCCGCGACGATCGCGGCGTCCTGGACGTCGACGCCGCTGACCGTGTAGCAGCCGGATGCACCCTGGAGGAGCGCGCACGTGTGACGGAACTGCCAGAACGCGATGAAGATGTACGCGCTGCACACCATGATCGACGTCCCCGCCGCGAGGCCGTCGAGGCCGTCCGTCAGGTTCACCGCGTTCGACGAGCCCGTGAGGACGAGGAAGGCCCACACGTAGAACAAGAACCCGAGCGCGATCGACGACGGGCGCACGAAGGAGACGTGCGTCGAGATCCCCGGATCGCCGACATGCGTGACGAGCATCGCGAACGCGATCGACACGATCGCCGTGCCGCCGAACTTCTGCAGCTTCGTGAGACCCAGGGATCGACGGCGCCGGACCTTCATGAAGTCATCGAGGAAGCCCACGAGCCCGAACCCGAGCGCGGCGAACACGAGGGCGAGACCGGTCACCGTGAAGCGCTGCGTCGTCATCCGCGATGCCAGGTAGCCGAGGCAGAGGCCGGCGAGGATCACGAGGCCGCCCATCGTGGGCGTCCCAACCTTCTCCATGTGCGTATGCGGGCCGTCCTCGCGGATCCGTTGCCCCCATCCCCAGACGCGGAACGCCCGGATCGCGACCGGCGTGCCCAACAGCGTGACGGCGAGCCCGACCGCCGCGGCGACGAGGATCGAGATCACCGCAGCGCCTCCGCGAGCGCCTCGAGCCCGGCGACCCGCGACCCCTTGACCAGGACGAGGTCGCCCTCGCGGACGTGCGCACGCACGTCCGCGAGGGCGCTCTCGGGGTCGTCGTAACTGGCGACGGCGTCGGGCTCGACGCCTTCCCGAACGCCGGCCACCGCGATCGTCTTCGCCTCCGTCCCGACCGTGACCAGCCTGTCGATCCGGAGGCGGGCCGCGAGCTCACCGATCCGTTCGTGCTCGGCTTCTGCGATCTGACCGAGCTCCGCCATCCTGCCCAAGACGGCGACGACGCGACCCTCGCCGGCCATGACCTTTGCGGTCTTGAGCGCCGCGGCTACGGATTCCGGGTTCGCGTTGTACGCGTCGTTGAGCACGCGGATCCCGCCACGACCCTCGAACGTCTCCATCCGCCAGTGCGAGATCCGGGCACGCCCGAGCGCCGCGGCGCACGCCTCGATCGGGACGCTGAGCTCGAGGCCGACGGCGGCGGCCGCGAGCGCGTTCGCGACCATGTGCTCGCCGGGAACCCCAAGCGTCACGCGCTCGCGGCCGCCGCCGGACTCGAGCACGAAGCTCGCGCGCCCGTCCCGACCCAGCTCCACGTCCATCGCGCGCACGGCCGCGCCCGCGCTCCTGCCGAAGGTCACGATCCGAGCGCCGCTGCGCGGTACGAAACCCGCGACGACGGTATCGTCCGCGTTCAGGACGGCGACCCCGTCCGGCGCGAGCGCATCGACGGGTTCCGCGGACGCGCGAACGATCGCGTCCCACGACCCGAAGACACCGATGTGCGCGACGCCGACGTTCGTGACGACGACGATCGACGGGTCCGCGACCTCCATCAACATCGCGACGTCGCCCTCGCGACGTGCGCCGAGCTCAGCGACGATCACCTCGGCGTCCGGACCGGCGCCGAGCAGGCTCATAGGCAGCCCGACCTCGTTGTTGAACGACCCCGGGCTCGCGTGGACCCCGTATCGCTCCGACACCACCTCGGCCGTCAGGTCCTTCGTCGATGTCTTGCCGTTCGCGCCCGTGATCGCCACGACGGGTCCGGGGAACGAGCGACGCTCGTCGGCCGCGAGCGCCAGCAGCGCCGCAGCCGTCGACGCAACCTCGACCCGCGGGAGGACCTCGGCCCGCGACGCTTCGACGACGGCGGCGGCGGCGCCGCGGTCCCGGGCATCGTCCACGAACCGGTGCCCGTCGGTGCGCTCCCCTTCGATCGCGACGAAGAGCGTGCCCGGCACGGCGAGCCGTGAGTCCGTCACGACGGATCCGATCCGAACGTCGTCGCCGATGATGACGCCGCCCACGGCCGCCGCGATCTGGGCGAGCGACCGCGTCCTCACGCCGGGTCTCCGAGCGCGGCGAGCTCGTCGCGGACCACGTCGCGATCGTCGAACGGGATCGCCGATCCCCCGATCTCCTGGGTCGTCTCGTGACCCTTCCCGGCGACGACGACGATGTCGTCCGGCCGCGCATCGTGGAGGGCCAGCCGGATCGCCGCGCGGCGATCGGGCTCGACGACGTAGGCACCGCCCCCCTCGACCGCGCCCGGGACGATCTCCTCGATGATGGCGAGCGGGTCCTCGGACCGGGGGTTGTCGCTCGTGATCACCGCCAGATCGGCCGTGGATGTGGCGGCGGCCCCCATCGAGGGACGTTTCGCTCGGTCGCGCTCGCCGCCGCAGCCGAACACGACGATGACGCGTCCGGCGGCCAGTGAGCGTGCACCCCGGAGCACGGACCGGATGCTATCCGGCGTATGGGCGTAATCCACCACCACCGCGAACCCTTGCCCCGCATCGACCGGCTGCATCCGCCCGGGCACACCCTCGACCGAGCCGAGCGCGGCGGCCGCCGTTTCGAGGTCCACGCCGATCACCCGTGTCGCGCCGAGCGCCGCCAGGCAGTTCTCGACGTTGAACGCCCCGCGGAGCGCGGTCCGGACCAGAACGTCGTCCACGCGGAACGACGAGCCCTCCGGCCCGACCTCGACGTCCACGCCGCGCAGGTCGGCGGGCGGCCGGACGCCGTAGGTGACGATCGGGATCGTCGCGGCCTCCACGAGCCGGCGACCCCATGGGTCGTCGACGTCGACGACGCCCGTGGTCGCGTGCCCGGGGTCGAACAGCCGCGCCTTCGCGTCGAAGTACGCCTCCATCGTCCCGTGGAAGTCCAGGTGGTCTTGCGACAGGTTCGTGAAAAGGGCCGCGTCGAACATCAGGCCGTCGACCCGGTGCTGCGCGAGCGCGTGCGACGACACCTCGATCGCGACCGCGTCCACGCGCCGCTCTCGCATCCGCGCCAGCAGCCGATGCAGGTCGGGTGCCTCGGGGGTCGTCCGCTCGATCGGGACCGGAGCCCCCGCGATCCGGGCGCCGGTCGTCCCGATCACGCCGGGCGTCCGTCCGGCCCACCGGAGGATCGCTTCGACGAGGTACGTGCAGGTGGTCTTCCCGTTCGTCCCCGTGATGCCGATCGTGGTCAGGCCGTCGCCCGGCCTGCCGAACACGACCGCGGACATCGGTCCGATCGCCTCACGGACGGAGCCGACGCGGGCCTGCGGCACGCGGAGCGGCAGCCACCGTTCGACGACCAGGGCCTGCGCGCCGGCGGCGACCGCCTCCGCGGCATGATCGTGCCCGTCGTCGTTCACGCCCGGGATGCAGAAGAAGAGCGAACCGGGGATGACCGATCGGGAGTCGTAGCTCGCGTCGGCGAGCGACCGTCCGTCGTCGTCGCGCACCTCAGCCCGCGTCGCGGCCGCCGCGTCCGAGAGCGTGACGGCGGGGAAGGGGGCGTCCACCGACGGCGAGCCTACACGTCGGCCCGCACCGGGCAGCGACGGGCCATCAGATCGGCTGGGCGTGCGGCGGGAGCGCGACCGGTGGCGCCGGCTCGATCCCCAGGCGCTGGATCGCGTACCGCGCGACCTGCTGGAACAGGGGCGCCGCGGCGACGCCGCCGTACACGGTCTGAGGCTCGTCGATGATCACCGCGACGACGACGCGAGGCCGGGCCGCCGGGAGGAACCCGATGAACGAGGCGACGTAGCGATGCACGTAGCGGCCGGACGCGTCGAGCTTCTTCGCGGTCCCCGTCTTGCCGGCGACCTGGTACCCGGTGATCTGCGCCTGGGCGCCCGTCCCGTCCTGGACCACGTAGGCCAGCATCCGGGTCAGCATCTCCGCGGTGGATCGCCGCACCACTCGGTGGGTGGCGGGCGGCGGCGCATCCTGCCGGACACCGGTCGCATCGATCGTGGCGGCCACGAGACGAGGCTGGACCCACGTACCGCCGTTGGCGATCGTGGCGTAGACGCTCGCCATCTGGAGCGGCGTCACCGCGACCCCCGCCCCGAAGGCGGCCGTCGCGCGCGTCAGATCGGTCCATCGATCCGGCGCCGGCATCAGCCCCGCCGCTTCGCCCGGGAACCCGACACCGGTCGGCGACCCGAAGCCGAAGCGCTCGAAGGCCCGCTGCATCCCCTCGTTCCCGATCCGGTCGGCCACGAGCGAGGCGCCGACGTTGCTCGAGTGGGCGATGATGTCGCCGAGCGTCATCTCCTCCACCCCATGCGGTTCGGCGTCGTGGATCGTGTACCCCTCGACGTCGCGGGTCCCGGGGACACGGAACGTCTCGGTCGGTGTCACCGATCCGGACTCGAGCGCGGCGGCGGCCGTGATCGTCTTGTTGACCGAACCGGGTTCCCAGGTGTCGGTGACCGCGCGGTTCACGAACCGGCTGCCGTCGAAGGTCGCGAACGCGTTCGGGTCGAACCACGGATACGTCGCCATCGCGTAGATGTCGCCCGAACGCGGATCCATCACGACGACGGTTCCTCCCTTCGCCTTGTTCTCTTGGACCGCCCTCCGGAGGTACTCCTGCGCTTGGAACTCCAGGTCCCGGTCGATCGTCAGGACCAGGCTGCTCCCAGGGAGCGGCTCACGCACGATCTGGTTCCCGCCGGCGATCTCCTGCCCCTGCGCCGACATCTCGATCGTCCGCTCCCCCGCCGTGCCGGCGAGCTCGGTGTCGTACTGCCGCTCGAGACCCGTGGTCCCGACCCCGTCCACGTTGACGAACCCGAGCACCTGCGACGCGACCGGACCCGCCGGGTAGTAGCGCTTCGGGACCGGGAGGAAGCCGATCCCGGCCAGGTGAAGCTCCGCGAGCTGGGCGGCCACGTCGGCATCCACCTGCCGCTCCACGAAGGCGAACGTCCCCGACGAGGTCAGCGCCTCGCGGATCCCTCGCTGCGGCCGCCCCAGGATCGCCGCGATCTGCTCCGCCTCCGATCGAGGGGCCGTGACGAGCGACGGGTTCGCGTACACGTCGCGGGCTTCGAGCGTGAGCGCCATCGGAACGCCATCGCGATCCAGGATCTCGCCGCGGACGGCCGGGAGCGTCTCGGTGTGGTCGCGTTGGGTCGACCCGAGCTCCGCGTAGGTCCCCGACTCGCGGACCTGCAGGAACGCCAGGCGCACCACGATGCCAGCCATCGCGAACATCGCCGCGACGAGCGCCGCGACCAGACGATGGACGGGCGGACGCGTCACGCGTGCGAACCTGCGCCGGCCGATGGGATCCGCAGGATCACGACCCGGTCGGGCATCACCATGCCCTCGTCACGAGCCCATCGCATCACGCGCGAGGGCGCGGACGCGGCGGCGACCTGCTCGCGGAGGACCTGCTGCTCCTGCGCCAGAACGCCGAGGCGCTCGGTGAGGTCGTCGGAGCGGAAGCTCGACTGGACCGCGAGCGCCGAGAGCGAAACGATCCCCACGACGAGCCCCGTGATGATCAGGGCGGTGAGCACCCAGAAAGCGGGGGTCCCGCGGCGCGCCCGCACGCGAGGGTATGGGGAGGAAGAGATCGGCGGGCGCGCCGCGGGCGTTCGTGGCCGCGGACGGGGCGGGGTCGCGGGCGCCAGCGATCGAGCCGGAGCGCTCACGCGGCCTCCCGTTCGCGTTCGGCGGCCCGGAGCTTGGCGCTCCGAGACCGCGGGTTCCGCGCGCGTTCCTCGGCGCTCGGGACCAGGGGCTTCTTGGTCAGCACGCGGAGGCGCTCGTCGGCACGGAAGGCACGCTTGACGATCCCGTCCTCGAGCGAGTGGTAGGAGATCACGACCATGCGGCCACCGGGCCCGAGGAGCCCGGCCGCGGGAGGCAGGGCCGCGGTGAGCTCCTCGAGTTCCCGGTTGACCGCGATGCGGAGCGCCTGGAATGTGCGGCGGGCGGGGTGGGGGCCCCCCGGCCGCTTCCCCACGGCGCTCACGACGATGCCGGTGAGTTCGTCGGTGGTCGACACGGGCCGGCGCCGGACGATCGCGGCCGCGATCCGCCGGGACCGCGGCTCGCCCCCGAACCGGTAGATCAGGTCGGCGAGATCCCGCTCGGGGAGCCCGTTCACTAGGTCGGCGGCGCTCGGTCCGGCCGGCGCCTCCCCCTCGCCCATCCGCATGTCCAGGGGCCCGTCGGCGCGGTACCCGAACCCGCGATCCGCACGATCGAGCTGAATCGAAGACACGCCGAGATCGAAGAGCACGCCGTCGGCGGGCCCGCCGACGGCCTGCTCGTCGATCTCGGAGAACCGGGCGCCGATCAGCCGCACGCGCGACCCGAACGGCGCCAGGCGCGCGCCGGCGACGGTGATCGCCTCGGGATCGCGATCGACCCCGACGACGCGGTCGACGCCCGCTTCCAGGAGCGCGGCGGTATGGCCGCCCGCCCCGACCGTCATGTCGACCACCACGGCGCCCCCGCGGAGCAACTCGACCACCTCCGCGGCCATGACCGGCTCGTGCCCCCGATCCACCGTCACCCGACGTGTCCGACGAGCAAACCGAAGGCGATCGACGCCAGGAGCGTCACTGCCGTCATCGCGATCAGCGACAGGCTCTGGCGCACCTCGTCGCGCAACGTTCGTGGGTCGTCCATCGTTCCCTCGTCCTTCCTCTGTGGCCTCTTCGGCCGGCCTTTCGGCCGTCCCTCGGCCGTCCGTTCGCCAGCCTTCACGAGCCCGTCGAGCCGGCGCGCTGGCCCGGCTCGAGGGCTCCGGCTTGGTACGCGCCTGCGTGCGAAGCTTCGTAGCGGTCGAACGCCGCGCGATCCCAGATCTCCATCCGGTCCCGGACGCCGAGCACCACGACGTCCTTGCGGATCCCCACCCTGTCCCGCAGCCGCTGCGGGATCGTCAGCCTTCCCTGGCCGTCGACACGCGCTTCGTCCGACGATCCGAAGAACAACCGGCTGTAGGCGCGCGCGGCCGTGTCGGAAAGGGGGAACGCCGCGACCTCGTCGGAGCGTCGCTCCCACTCGGCCCTGGGGAAGACGAAGAGGCAGCCGTCCTGACCGATCGTCAGCCAGGCGCCGTCGGCGAACGTCTCACGGAACCTCGCCGGCAGCGAGACACGCCCCTTGGGGTCGAGCTGGTAGCTATGCGTGCCGAGCAGTTCGGCCACGCGTTCTCCCCTTTCCTCCACGTAGGCCCACGTTTATGCCACCTACACTCCACCCGCGTCAAGAAGGGTTGCGCCCGAACTGTTGTTCGAGCGCGGGGGGGATCACGCGGCGCGCCTAAGCATTCACGGGGCGTCGCGCATCGAGGGAGCGGAACGATGAACGAACACGCCGGGTCAGGCCGGCGCGGACGTCAGATCAGGTACGGCTCCCACCCCGGCTCGAGCTGTCCGAGCGTGAGTCGGAAGCCGTCGGAGGGTGCGAAGGGTTGACGATGCAGATGGAAACCGGCCTCCTGTGGCGTCCTGTCCATCTTCTTGGCGTTGCACCGCCGGCACGCCGCGACGACGTTCTCCCAGACGTGGAGTCCGCCGCGAGAGCGCGGCAACACGTGATCCAGGTTCTCGGCGGGGGACCCGCAGTACTGGCATCGCCAGGCGTCGCGGGCGAAGACGGCTCGACGAGTGAGCGGCGCGTGGGCGCGGAACGGCACGTGCACGAAGTGACGCAGACGGACGATCGACGGCGCTTCCATCGCGATCCGCTCGCTGTGGAAGATCGCGCCGTTGGACTGGACGACCTCCGCTTTCTCCTTCAGGACGAGCACGACGGCCCGCCTCGCGGGAACCACCGCGAGGGGCAACTCTGTCGCGTTGAGCACCAACGCGCGTCCCATGGCGGTGAGTGTACGCGCTGCACACGCTTCGCCCAGCGCGTTCGCCGAGCGAATCACAACGATGTAATCTGCGCGGTGAGGGGCCGGGGCGGTCGCGATGCCTGGAGTTGCGAACAGGGGCCGCGCGGGGCGTCCAGCGGCCGCCCAGCCCCTCGATCCGTCCCCCCGACACCTCTCGTGCACGGTCGCGGCATGTCGTCGGTTCATGGTGGTGCCGATGGCCCATCCGGGTCGCTCGTCCGTATATCGATGGAATGGGCAGTTCGTTCCTGTGGTCTATGGAACCGAAACGGCGCCGGGCCGTACGATGGGTGACCTGCAGAGCGGAGGTGCGGGGTTGGAGCTTCGTGAGCACACCAAGGAGTGGGAGACCTTCGGCGCTCGCTTCCGAGAGATCGAGGAGAACGTCGAGCGGGTCGTCCGAGGCAAGAACGACGAGATCCGCCTCGCCCTGGTGGCACTCGTGGCAGAGGGGCACCTCTTGATCGAGGACGTGCCCGGCGTCGGCAAGACGCTGCTCGCCAAGGCGATCGCCCGGTCGATCGACTGTTCGTTCCGGCGCATCCAGTTCACCCCGGACATGCTGCCCACGGACATCACCGGCGTGAACGTGTTCAACCAGGAGCGGGGCGACTTCGAGTTCAAGCCGGGCGCCGTGTTCGCCAACATCGTCCTGGGCGACGAGATCAACCGCGCTTCCCCCAAGACGCAGTCAGCGCTCCTCGAGTGCATGGAGGAGCGGCAGGTCACGATCGACGCCGAGACGCGCGCGCTGGGTACGCCGTTCATGGTGATCGCCACGCAGAACCCGGTGGAGCACGAAGGGACCTATCCCCTCCCGGAGGCCCAGCTCGACCGGTTCATGCTGCGCCTGTCGATCGGGTACCCGAGCGTCGAGGTCGAGGCGGAGATCCTCGAGACCCACAGCGCGGGACAGCCCCTGGGTGAGATCGACAGCGTCACCGACGCGCACGGCATCGCGGAGATGATCGAGCTCGCGCAGCGGGTGCACGTCGCGCCCGCGATGCGCGAATACATCGTGCGCATCGTGGACGCGACGCGCAACCATCCCGACGTCTACCTGGGTGGAAGCCCGCGCGCGTCGATCATGCTCCTGCGGGCCGCGCGCGCGTACGCCGCGGCCGACGAGCGCGACTACGTGATCCCCGACGACGTCAAGGTGCTCGGGGTCCCGGCGCTCGCCCACCGGATCATCGTGACGGCGGACGCGGCCATGACCGGCCGGTCGGCGTCCGTCGTCGTCGGGGAGGTCCTGGGACAGGTGGACGTGCCGGTCGCGGAGCGCCCCTAGATGTTCACCCCGCGCGGGGTGACGGTCTGCGTGGCAGGCATCGGGATGTGGTTCGTCGCCAGGCTGATCGGTTCCGGCGGGCTCGAGGTGGTCGGGATCGGCTTCGCGCTGCTCCCCGTCGTGGCGGGCTTCTTCCTGCGATGGACCGAGCGGCGCGTCACCGTGCGCCGGCGGCTCTCCGAGGTTCGCGTCGTCCCCGGCACCCGACTGACCGTCCAACTGGACGTCGAGAACCGCTCCACCGCCCCGAGCTCCTTCCTGATGCTCGAGGATCAGCTTCCTCCCGCGCTCGGCCGGCCGGCTCGCCTCGTCGTCGCGAGCGTCCCGGGCCGCCGTGCCCAGCGCGTGTCGTACAGCGTCCTGCCGCAGGCGCGCGGCCGCTACCGGATCGGTCCGTTGACGATCGACGTCACCGATCCGTTCGGTCTGCGTCGCCGCCGGCTCATCGTCGAGGACCGCGACGAGCTTCTCGTCACGCCCGAGGTCGAAGATCTCTCGGCCGCTCCGGATGCCGCGACGAGCCCCAACGCGGGCGCCGCCCGCGCCCGCCAGCTCCTACGCACCGGTGAGGAGTACTTCACGATGCGCGCCTACCAGGAGGGCGACGACCTCCGCCGGATCCACTGGCCATCGGTCGCCCGGACCGGGCAGCTGATGATCCGCCAGAACGAGACCAGCAAGCGAGCGAACGGTCTGGTCTTCCTGGACAATCGTGAGCCGGCCCTGGGTCCGTCGCACGGCGCGGCCTTCGAGCGCGCGGTGTCATGCGCCGCCAGCATCGGAGCCCTGCTCGCGCACAACGGGTTCGGGCTCCGGTTCGGGACGGCCGACGCCCTCGCGATCTCGGTGAGCGAAGA
>JBKOZW010000042.1:0-17998 GCA_046726095.1 Actinomycetota bacterium | reverse complement strand
GGGAACGCCGGTGGCGAACGGAACCGTGAAGTGGTTCAGCCCTGAGAAGGGCTTCGGGTTCATCCTCCAGGAGGGTGGGCCGGACGTGTTCGTGCATTTCTCCGCGATCCAGGGTGAGGGCTACCGCAACCTGGAGGAGGGTCAGGCCGTCGAGTTCGACGTGGTCGAGGGGCAGAAGGGCCCCCAGGCCGCCAACGTCAAGATCGTCTGAGCCTCGGCACATCGCCATGAGGGGCCCGGCCGTCAGGCCGGGCCCCTCTGCGTTCCGGGGCGCGGCGGCGTGCGCCGGCGCGCGCGCATCCACAACCCGCCCTTCGGTCGGAGCGTCACGACCGGCTGCAGCTCGATGGGATCGGCCGGATCGCGCTCGAAGCGCCAGGTCCGACCGATCGCCGTCAACAGCGTCGTGGCTTCGAGCTCCGCGAACCCCTCGCCGATGCACATCCGGGAGCCCGCGCCGAACGGGAGGTACGCATGTCGGTCGACAGGCGCGTCGGTCATCGGCTGGCCGCCGAGCCATCGGTCCGGGTCGAACATCGCCGGATCGGGCCACCACCTGGCGTCGTGGTGCAGCAACCAGGGCGACACGATGACCACCGAGCCGGCCGGGATCGTCACGCCGTCCGCATCGTGGTCCTGTACGACCCGGCGACCGATCGCCCACGCCGGCGGGTAGAGCCGCATCGATTCGTGGAGCACGGCATCGACGGACGCGGGGTCGTCGAGCCGCTCGTGGGCATCGGGACGCTCCGAGAGCAGGAGCCACGTCCAGGTCAGCGCGTTCGCCGTCGTTTCGTGACCTGCGAGGAAGATCGTGATCGCCTCGTCGCGCACCTGCTCGTCGGTCATCGGGACGCCCGCGTCCTGCGCCCGCATCAACAACGACAGCAGATCGTCGCCGTCGATGCCGTTCGCGCGTCGCTCGGCGATCATCCGGTGGATCGTCTCGTCGAAGACGGCCCGCGCCCGCTGGAACCGGCGGGTCGCGGGGATCGGCAGCCGCTCGGTGATCGGGAGGAACGGCGAGAACACGCGGTCGAACTGGGCCATGACGTCGTTCAGCGCTCCGCCGACGCGAGCCGCGTCCTCGTCGTGGAGGCCGGCGCCGAACAGCGTCCCGACCACGATCTCGAGCGTGAGGCGGGCCATCTCGGCGCGGACGTCGATCGTGTCGCCGTCGTTCCACCTCGTCGCGGCTCGCTCGCCGGCCGCGCGGATCGCCGGGACGAGCGCGGCGATCCGATCGTGGTGGAACAACGGCTGGATCAGGCGGCGCTGCCGACGATGGTGGTCACCCTCGCTCGTGAGCAGGCTCTCACCCAGCATCCGCTTGGCCGCCTGCATCGTCGGACCCTTCATGAAGCGACCGCCGTGCGTGGCGAGGACGTCCCACATCAGATCGGGCCGGTTGAGGACGAACAGATCCAGGCGGGGCACGTGGATCCGCACGACGTCGCCCGCGTTCGCCGCACGCTCGAGCAGCTCGAGTGGATCGCGCCGGAGGAGCCGCACGGCGGACACCGGAGACAGCGCGAGCCGAGGCGCCTCGGCCATGACGGCAATCTAGCCGCGCTCAGTCGGCGAGCGCCGCGTCCAGCGCGTTGATCTGGTTCTTGACGGATGCCGGCGCGGGGCCGCCGGGACCCGAGCGCGCGGCGACCGATCGCTCGGGATCGAGCAGGGCCGCGCCGTGATCCAGGCCGAAGGCCGCCCACGCCTCGTCGCTCAGGTCGCGGAGCGAGCCGGCACGTTCGTCGAGCTCACGCAAGAGCTCCCCCGTTCGCCGGTGCGCCTCGCGGAAGGGGACGCCTCGCGCGACGAGCGCCTCGGCGAGGTCCGTCGCGAAGAGGTCCTCGTCGTGGCACGCGGCACGCATCGCCTCGACGTCGAACCCGATCGTCTCCACCGCGCCGGTCAACGCCGGCAGGACTCGCTCGAGCGTGTCGGCCGCATCGAACGCCGGCTCCTTGTCCTCCTGCAGGTCGCGGTGGTACCCGAGCGGAAGACCATGCAGGGTCGCCGCGAGCGTCGCGAACCCGGCGGCGACGCGCGCCGCCTTCGCGCGGGCGAGCTCCGCCGTGTCGGGGTTCCGCTTCTGCGGCATCATGCTGGACCCGGTCGTGAACGCGTCGTGCATCCCGGCCCACCCGACCCCGGGATCGGTCCACCGGGCGAGGTCGGCCCCGATCCGTGAGGCGTGCGTCGCGAGGATCGCGAGCACGGCGATCCATTCCTGCACGAAGTCCCGATCGCTCACCGCGTCGAGCGAGTTCGCGAAGGCTCGCGCGAACCCCAGGCGTTCGGCGGTCCGTTCCGGGTCGAGCCCGAGGGTGGACGTCGCGAGCGCCCCGGCGCCCAGGGCCGACATCGCGCTCCGCGACGCCCATCCCGCGAGGCGCTCGCGGTCCCGCGTGAGCGCCCAGGCGTGTGCGCACAGGTGGTGACCGAGCGTCACCACCTGTGCGGCGCGGCCGTGCGTGATGCCGGGCATCACGGTGTCGGTGTGGTCGCGCGCGCGCTCGACGAGCTCGCGCGCGAGCCCGCGGGTCAGCACGTCGACGCGCCGACCCGCCCCGAGCAACCAGAGCTGGAGGTCCGTCACGACGAGGTCGTTCCGGGAGCGACCGGCGTGCAGCCGCGCGCCGAGCTCGCCGAGCCGCTCGGTCACCGAGCGCTCGACCACTGAGTGAACGTCCTCGTCGCGAGGATCGGCCGCGAAGCCGGGTCCGGCGATCGCGTCGCCAACCTCGCGCAACGCGTCGGTGAGCATGCGAGCGTCGTCTTCGGAGATCAGCCCGGCGTCGCGGAGGGCGGCCGCGTGCGCGATCGACGCCCGGACGTCTTCGTCCAGGAGTCGGAGATCGAACCCGGTCGTCCGCCCGAGCGCGAAGGCCTCGGGTGCGGGCGCCGCCGAGGACCTGCCCGCCCAGAGGGCGCCGTCGTGCCCCGTCACCGGGCCACCCGCTGCTTCGCCGCCCAGACCTTGAGCGGCAACCCATAGAGACGGAGGTAGCCCCTCGCGTCGGACTGATCGAAGGCGTCGCCCCCGCCGTAGGTGGCGAGCGACAGGTCGTAGAGGGACCGATCGGACCTCCGCCCCACGACGGTGCACGAGCCCGGCTCGTAGCGCACGCGCACCGCGCCGGTCACCGGAGCCTGCGTCACGTCCACGTACGCGTCGAGCGCCGCGCGGAGCGGCCCGAACCACTGGCCGTCGTAGACCAGGTCGGCCCACCGCGCCTCGAGCGAGGGCTTGTGGTGCGCGAGGTCGCGCTCCAGGGTCAGATCCTCGAGCGCGCGGTGGGCCAGGATGATCGACAGGGCCGCAGGTACCTCGTAGAGCTCCCTGCTCTTGATCCCCACGCGGCGGTTCTCGACCATGTCGACGCGGCCGAAGCCGTACGCGCCGGCGAGGGTCTCGAGGGTGCGGATCAGCTCCGGCAGCGACATCGCCTCGCCGTCGAGTGAAACGGGCACCCCGCGCTCGAAGGCGATCACGACCTCCGTCGGTTCACCGGGCCGCTCGGCCGGCGACGCGGTCAGAGCGAAGGCGTCTTCCGGAGGAGCGACCCAGGGATCCTCGAGCCGTCCGCATTCCACCGTCCGCCCCCAGAGGTTCTCGTCGACCGAGTACCTCTCCACGACGCCGGCGACGGGGATCCCCCACTCCCCGGCGAGCACCAGCGCCTTCTCGCGCGGGATGTTCGAGTCGCGGATCGGGGCGAGGATCTCGAGGTCGGGCGCGAGTACCGAGAAGGACACCTCGAACCGCACCTGATCGTTGCCCTTGCCGGTGCAGCCGTGAGCGATCGTGTCGGCGCCGACCTCACGGGCGACCCGAACGATCTCCTCGGCGATGCACGGGCGCGCCAGGCCAGACACCATGGGATACGCGCCTTCATAGAGCGCGTTCGCGGCGATCGCCTTCGTCAGGTACTTCGAGGCGAGGCGGTCGACCGCGTCGACGACACGGACGCCCGCCGCGCCCGCCCGCATGCCACGATCCACGACCTGCGCGAAGTCCTCGCGCTGGCCGACGTCCACCACGACGGCATGGACCTCGTAGCCCTGGTCGCTCAGCCACCGCACCGTGACCGAGGTGTCCAGTCCGCCGCTGTACGCGAGGACGGCGGGTCGCCTCATGACGACTCCTCCCGGATCGCGGCCAGCGTCGCCTCGAGCTGCGCCGGCCGGACCCCCTCACGGCCGAGGATCAGGATCGTGTTGTCGCCCGCGATCGTCCCGGCGACCTGGGGAAGCGCCGCCCGGTCGATGCCCTCGGCGAGGGCGGGCGCGGCACCGGGCGGGGTCCGAACGACGAGGCCGGCGGACGTCCGGGTGATCGCGACCGCGAACTCGTCGAGCAGCCGGCGCAGGAGCCCGGCGGGCGCCGGACCCTCCGCGCCACCGGGAACGACGTACCGGACGACGCCCTCAGCGTGGATCCGCGCGAGCCCCAACTCGTCGATGTCGCGGCTGATCGTGGACTGGGTGGCCTCGATCCCGAACGCGGCGAGGCGCTCGCGGATCTCCCCCTGCGACCCGAGCCGCTCCCTTTCGACGAGGTCGAGGATCGCGCGCTGGCGTTTCGCCTTGACGTTCCCGTTGGCGCGGGTCACGACGGGGCTCCCGCATCCGCATCCGTCGCGATCATCGTGCCGACCCCTTCGGGTGTGAACAGCTCGAGCACGACCGAGTGCTCGACGCGCCCGTCGACCAGGTGGGCGCGGCCGACGCCGGCCTCGAGTGCTCGGATCGCGCTCTCGAGCTTGGGGATCATGCCGCCGTCGACGACGCCGTCGCGCGCGAGCAGATCGTGGCACTGCCCCGCCGACACCTCGGACAGCAGCTCCCCGGCCGGCCCGATCAGACCGGGAACGTCGTTGACGTAGATCAGCTTCTTGGCGCCCAACGCGATCGCGAGCTCGCTCGCCACGACATCGGCGTTCACGTTGTACGCCTGGCCCGTCTCGTCGGTCGCGATCGACGCCACGATGGGGACGAAGCGTCGCCCCAGCAGCGTCGAGAGCACATCGGCCCGAACGTGGACGACCTCGCCCACGAAGCCGAGATCGGGCGCGACGTCGTCGGTCCTCTGCTTGCGCGCCAGCAGGAGCCCGCCGTCGACGCCGGAGAGACCGACCGCGCGGACGCCGCCCGCGACCAGGGTCGCGACGACGTCGGTGTTCAGCTTCCCGGCGAGGACCATCGTCGCCACGTCGAGCGTCGCGGCGTCGGTGACGCGGAGCCCGTCGACGAACGTCGTCTCGATCCCCAGGCGCGCGGACATCTCCGTGACGGCAGGCCCGCCGCCGTGCACGATCACGGGCTCGATCCCTGCCGACTGCAGGAGCGCGACGTCCTCGGCGAACGAAGCGGCCAGACCGACCGTCTCCATCGCCGCGCCCCCGTACTTCACGACGACGATCGCGCCGTGGTGCTCGCGCATGAACGGCAACGCTTCCAGGAGCGTCCGCGCCTTCGCGACCGTGTGCTGGCGGATCATCGGCGGATGATCCGTCGCCGTCGCGTCCATCATGGGTAGACCGCCACGGTCGGCAGCGACGCATCCTCGGCGACCCCGAACACGACATCGGCGTTCTGGATCGCCTGCCCGGCCGCGCCCTTCACGAGGTTGTCGAGCGCGCCGACCACGATCGCCGTCCCGGTCCGCTCGTCGGCGATCGCTTGGAGCTCGACGACGTTCGTGCCGCGCGTGCGCTTCGTATCGACCATCTGGCCGGGCGGGAGGATCCGCACGAACGGGTGGCCGGCGAACGCGGCGACGAGGCACTCGGTGATCGACGCCGACGTGGCCGACGTGGCGAGCATCGCGTACGAGGTGGTGAGCACGCCGCGGACCGCGGGCACCAGGTGCGGGACGAAGGTCACGGTCGCCGGCGCTCCCGTCGCCAGCTCCAACCCACGCTCCATCTCCGGCGTGTGCTGGTGCCGCGGGGCCCGGTACGGACGGATCGCGTCCTCGGTGGCGACGAACGAGGCGACCTCCCCCGTCGAGCGCCCGGCGCCGGAGAGGCCGGTCTTGCCGTCGACGCGGATCGCCTCGGGCCGGATCAACCCCCCGGCGACCAACGGCGCGCACCCGAGGACCACCGAGGTCGGGAAGCAACCGGGGTTCGCGACGAGCTTCGTCCCGGGGAGTCGATCCGCGAACAGCTCGGGAAGACCGTAGACGGCCTTGTCGATCCACGCGGGGGCGGGATGGTCGAAGCCATACCACGACGGGTAGTCGTCGGCGTCGAGCCGGAAGTCGCCCGACAGGTCGATCAGCGTGCATCCGGCATCCAGCAGCAACGGAGCGATCCGCGAGCTTTCGCCGTGCGGGAGGGCGGAGAAGACCAGGTCCGCGTCGGCCGCGATCCGAGCCGGGTCCAACGCCCGGATCGGGAGCGGCGCGGGCGGGAGCTCGCCGAGGTGCGGATGCACCTCCGTGAGCTCCCGCCCCACGGACGACGCGCCACCGACGAACGTGACCCGGAACCGCGGATGCCGCGCGAGCAGCCGCACGAGCTCGCCGCCCGCGAGTCCCGACGCTCCCAACACGGCGGTGCGCACCTCGTCGGCCATGGTGCATGAGTATGCAGAGACTGGATAGAGATGTCACATCGAGCGCGTCGCCGTCAGCCGACGATCGTGAGCGGCGGATCTCCGACCCCGGCCGCGGTCGGGACCGTCGAGGACCGGGCGCGCGCCATCGATCCCCGGGCCCTTCCGAGCTGGG
Source organism: Actinomycetota bacterium (assembly GCA_046726095.1). Taxonomy (GTDB): domain Bacteria; phylum Actinomycetota; class UBA4738; order UBA4738; family HRBIN12; genus AC-51. The sequence continues at coordinate 11,256 of JBKOZW010000042.1, read as the reverse complement.
AACGGAACTCGTCGGCGCCGTTCGCGAGCATCGTGGCCGCCTTCTGAACGCGGTTCTCCACGATCGACTCCAATGCGTCCAGCACCACGGCGACCTCGGAAACCACCGACTGCACGTCGGTCGCGTCGCCGAAGCGACGGACGAGCGAGTAGAGGAAGAGCGCGACCGGCAACGCGCTCCCGTAGGGCACGATGATCACGCCCTTCGCGAAGGCATCTGCGTGCGCCCGCTTGAGCACCTGGTACGCGGCGTCGGGAACGGCGGCGATCGCGGCCGGCGCGGTGACGGTGGGATCGAGGTACTGCGCGACCTCCTTGGCCCGCGACGACACCGCTCGTTCGACCGCCCTAGCCCGCGCATCGCGCTCCGTGAGGTCGGCCGCGCCCTCGAGCGCCTCGAGCTCCGCGACCGCCGTCCACTTGGAGTCGATCGGCAGCCGACGGCCGTCCGGGAGCAACAGGCCGAACTCGACCACCTTGCCGTTCACACGGAAGTCGGTGCTCAGCATGCCGGGAGGAAGCTCCGCGAGCTGAGAACGGAGCATATGTTCGCCCGCGCGGCCTTGGGAGGCCCCGCCGGCGAGCACGGTCGCCAGCCGCTTCACGATCTCCCGCTGGTCGGCGTCCTGCGCCCGCCGCTCCTGGTCGCGCGTCCGGAGCTCATCCAGCGCGCGGCGGGCACCGTCCAACCCTTGCCGCAGCTGCTCCGCGGCCAGGTCGCGACCCGCGCCCTGATCCGCGAGGCGGCGGAGCTCCCCGGCTTGCAGCTGGAGCTGGGCCCGGAGCGCGGCGCCGGGCTGTCGGCGTCGCGAAACGGCGAAGCCGACGAGGACACCGAGCACGAGCGCGATGGCCGCGGCGAGGATCACCGGGCCGCTCAAGGGCGGCCCGCCGGAGAGGATCGGTAAGGGGAAGTCATGCCTGGAACCGTAGAGACCGCGTCTGACATGGGCTGACCGCATCCTCCGGAGGTAGCCTCGGCCGAGTGACCGCCACCGGGGACCTCGACCGCGAACGGATCCGAACGCTCCACGACCTGGAGCTCGCGACCTTCCGGGAGCGCCGCCCGCGAACGCTCGCGCTGCTCCAGCGGGCGAACGCGCACATGCCGAACGGCACCCCGATGGCCTGGATGGTCACGGACAGCGAGGTGCCGGTCTACGTGGACCATGGGGAGGGTGCGACCTTCACCGACGTCGACGGACTGGACTACGTCGACTTCAACGCGAGCGACATGGCGATGTTCTGTGGTCACGCGAACCCGGCGATCGTGCAGGCCGTGCAAGAACGCGTCGCCCGCTCGACGATGTTCCTCCTGCCCACCGAGGAATCGATCGCGGTGGCCGAGGAACTCGCGCGCCGCTACCCGGCGCAGACCCACTGGCAGTTCACGCTGTCCGCCACGCAGGCCAACACCGAAGCGATCCGGCTCGCGCGCGCGTCGACCGGCCGGGAGGTCGTCGTCCTCTTCGAAGGCCACTACCACGGACACTTCGAGGAGGGGCTCGTCGATCTCGAGGACGGGCATGCCGCTCCCCTGCAGCGAGGGCTATCGAAGGGCGTGACGGGTCGCGTCCGGATCGCGCAGTTCAACGACGTCGACGGCCTGCATGCCGCGCTCGCGCCCGGCGACGTGGCGATCGTGCTGACCGAGCCGGCGCTCACGAACAACATCCATCTCCTGCTTCCGGACGACGGCTGGCACGACGAGCTCCGGAGGTCGACTCGAGACCACGGCACCGTGCTCGCGCACGACGAGACCCACACACACGTCGTGGGCCCGGGCGGCGCGAGCGGGCTCTGGGGCCTCGAACCGGACGTGGTCACGATCGGGAAGGCGGTCGCCGGCGGGATCCCGATGGGGGCCTACGGCGTCACGCCGATCCTCGCGGACGAGCTCGACGCCGCGAAGAACGTCGCGACCGGTGGGACGTTGTTCGGCAACCCGCTGTCGGCGGCCGCGGCTGTCGCCGCCCTCACGAAGGTCCTGACCCCCCAGGCGTACGAACACACGACGCGGCTCGGGTCGCGGCTCGCCGACGGGATCGGGTCCGCGATCGACGACGCGGGTCTCCCGTGGACCGTCTACCGCTTCGGTCCTCGGACGGGGCAGTGGTACGGGCCTCGGCCGCACACCGGTGCCGATGCGCACACCCTGACGGACATCGAGCTGACGCGCCTGCTGCGGATCTGGATGGCGAACCGAGGCGTCTGGGAGGCGCTCCCGGGAGCCGGGCCGACCGTCCCCGTTCCAGCGACCGACGCGGACGTCGATCGCTACCTCCAGGCGTACGTCGACCTCCTGGTCGCGCTGACCTCCTGAGGCGATACTTCCGCCATGCCTCCGCCCACGCTCGAGCTGGTCCGCGTCGCCGGCACCCACAGGGAGGTCGGTCTGCAGATGGGCGAGGCCGGCCGCGAGCGGATCCACGATGCGGTCGGAACGGCCTGGGACGACCTCCCGTCCGGACGGACGAAGGCCGACCAGTTGGGCCTCGCGGCGGAGTACCGCGCGTTCACGGCGCCACGGCTCCCCTGGCTGCTCGAGGAGCTTGACGCCTGCGCCGACGGCGCAGGCGTCGAGCCCCTCGAGCTCTTCGCGACGTCGATCGAGGAGATCTGGTACGAGCCTCGCCCGCCGCGCACCGACGGCAGATGTTCGGACCTGGTCGCCGGACCGGCCGCGACCGCGAACGGACACCTGCTCGTCGCGCACAACAACGACCTGCGCCCGGAGACCGAGGACGAGATCACGGCCCTCGAGATCCGCGTCCCCGGTGACCCCGTCGTGGTCCAGCTCGGCGGGATCCCGTGGCTGTCGGTGGGGTGGAACTCCGCGGGGCTCTCCCTCACCGGCAACGAGCTCAGCCCGAACGACGAACGCGTCGGGATCAGCCGGAGCCACCAGGTGCTCGAGATGATGCGCGCGCGGTCGCTCCAAGAGATGGTCGCGATGGCGCTCCGACCGGATCGCGCCTCGAGCTACAACAACGTCCTCACGTCCGCGGACGGCGGCGTCGCGAACGTCGAGGCGAGCGCATCGGACGCGGAGGTGACCCATCTGGACGACCGTGGTCATCTGGCGCACACGAACCATTACGTCGCCGAACGGATGCTCCGGTTCGAGGGGGACCCCGAGTACGCGCCACTGTCGAACACCCGGTACGCGCGCGCCTGTGAGCTGCTGGCTTCGGAGCCCCCGGCTTCGCTGACGATGGACCGGCTCCACGAGCTCCTATCCGATCACGAGACGAAGCCGCAGTCGCTCTGCAAGCACCCCGAGTTCGGCACGCCGACGTCGAAGACCGTCTTCTGGTGCGTTGCCGACGTCACCGACGGTCGGATCCGCTTCGGACGCGGGAACCCGTGCGACTCGGTCGCACAGGAGTACGTCTTCGAGGGATACCCCGGGCGCGAAGCCGCGGCCTGAGGGTCGGCGCTCAGCCGATCGCGGCGCGGATCGCCGCCACCGTTCCCGGAACGGCCGGCCGCGCATCGACGACCTCAGCGAGCCGGTCCACGTCGCCGAACGCGGCCGCCTCGAACGCGTCCAACCTCGAGACGCGCGGCCGGATCGCCTCGACGACGTCCCCCAACGAAGTGGAGCGGGCACGCAGCAACGCCGAGACGCCCTCACCGTCCCGCGCGGTCGCGAGCGAGGACTCCTCCTCGAGGAGGCCGCGCACCCGCGCGACGTCCTTCGCCAGGATCGCCTCGAACAGCTATCGGTCCTTGCCACGGAGGCCTCCCGCCGATATCGTGATCTTTGTTTAGGCTAAGCAAACACAGATGGCGGCGACAAGGCGCACTTCCCCAACGCGAGAGGTCGAGGCCGTCGCGGATCGGCTCCACTCCGCGGCGCTCCACCTGTTGCGTCGCCTGCGCGCGGAGGACGAGGCGCTCGGCGTGTCCTCTCCCCGCCTGTCGGCGCTCTCGGTCGTCGTCGTGTCCGCTCCGATCGGGATCGGCGCACTCGCGGCGGCCGAGGGCGTCTCGGCGCCGACCATGTCGCGGTTGGTCGATGGGCTACAGCGTGACGGCCTGGTGGCGCGCGCCCCGGACCCGGACGACGCACGAGGGGTCCTGGTCCGCCCCACCGCGAGAGGCCGCCGGCTGCTCGGCGAGGGGCGGACGCGCCGGATCCGGACCCTGTCGGCGGCGCTGCGACAGCTCTCCGCGAGCGACCTGGCCGCGATCCAGCGGGGCGCCGAGCTCATCGAGCGGGTGACGCGCTCCTCCTGACCCTCACCCGGCGTCCGGGCGCCCGGGAAACGTCGGGAAGGCGGGGGCCGGTGATGCCGGCCGTCGACGACCTCGCAGGAACACGAAGGCGATCACGGCGCCGAACACGAACCCGCCGACGTGCGCCCAGAACGCGACGCCGCTGTTCACGTCCGCTCCGAGACCCGACACGCCCTGGAACAGCTGCAGGAGGAACCACAGGCCCAGGACGAGCACCGCCGGCAACTCGATCACAGTGATCAGGAGGAAGAAAACCACCGTGAGGATCCGCGCACGCGGGTAAAGCACGATGTACGCGCCGAGGACGGCCGCGATCGCGCCGGACGCGCCCACGTTGGGGATCGTCGAGTTGGGTCCCAGCACGAACTGCAGCGCGCCCGCGGCGATGCCGCCCAGAAGGTAGAAGCCCAGGTAGCCCACCTTTCCGAGCGCGTCCTCGACGTTGTCCCCGAAGATCCAGAGGAAGAGCATGTTCCCGAGCAGGTGGAGCCAGCCCGCGTGGAGGAACATCGAGCTCAGGATCGAGAGCCAGACGTTCTTGTCGGGACACTCTTCCCGTAGGTAGTCCTGGAGTGAGGCTGCGTCGTCGAGGGTGACGTCGTAGTCCTTGGCGATCTGGACGCGCCCGTTCGGACCGCTCTCGGCGAGCGGCACCTGATGCGCCAACTCGTACGGGATCTGTCCGTGGCACCAGAAGAACGTCTGCTGGGCGAGCTCGGCGTTCTTCTCGTGACGGAGCGTCGGCTCCCACAGCAGGAACGCCACGACGTTGGCGGCGATCAGCCCGAGGGTGATGAGCGGGACGCGCCGGCGTCGCGTCGAGTCGCGGATCGGCAGCATCGCGCCCTCACCGCAGGGCGCGCGGGACGCGCGCGCCGTCCTTCCAGACGGCGCGCACGTCCCGCAGCGTCGTCGGTTCCTCGACCGGGTTGGCGTTCCAGAGCGCCAGGTCGGCCTTCATCCCCGCTTCGATGCGACCCACGTCCGGCAGGCGGAGCGCCCGCGCGCCGTTCGCCGTCGCGGCGATCATGGCGTCGAGCGGGCGCATCCCCCACTCGATCATCGCGATCACCTCGTTCGGCGCGTTGCCGTGCGGGTTGAACGGCGTCCCGGCGTCGGTCGAGCATATGTGGGGCACGCCCGCGCGGATCGCGCGGGCGTGCCCCACCTTCGCCTCCTCGACCAACGCCTTCGCCTTGGCGACGGCGTAGGCGGGCGCCTGCCCCTCGTGGTTCGCGATCCCGAGCAGCGCGACGATCGTGGGACCGCGGAACGTCCCGCGTTCGGCCATCTCCTTCGCGATCTGAGGCGTGACCTGCACGCAGTGCTCGACCGTGTCGATCCCGGCGCGGACGGCTTGCAGGATCCCCTCGCTCCCGATCGCGTGCGCCGCGACCCCGACCCCGCGCGCATGCGCCGCGTCGATCGCGGCCGCGAGCTCCTCGGCGGTGAACGCCGGGAAGGTCGCGCCGATCCCCGGCGTCAGCACCCCGCCGGTCGCGATCAGCTTGATCGCCTGGGCGCCAGCCCGGATCTCCTCGCGGACGGCGCGACGCAGGTCGTCCGGCCCGTCCACCTGCCTCGCGATCCCGATGTTGTGGCCGTGCCCGCCCGTGATCGTGAGCGCCCGCCCCGCCGGAACGACGCGCGGACCCGGGACGATCCCCCGGTCGATCGCGCGGCTCAGCTCGACCGTCCCCCATCCGCCCAGATCGCGCACGGTGGTGACACCGGCCGCCAGATGCTTGCGTGCGTTCACGCTCCCCTTCAGGACGCCGAGCTCCGGCGTGAGCTCCGCCGCTTCGGCGACGAAGTCGGCGACGCCGTCGAAGTTGAGATGGACGTGGCAGTCGATCAGCCCGGGGGTGAGGGTCTTCGCCGCCGCGTCGATCTCGGTCGCGTCGCGGGCTTCCCGGGGTGCCCGAGCGTGCGGGCCCGTCCAGGCGATCCGATCGCCGTCGAGCAGCACGCCGCGGCGCGGGCGCACGCGGGTCCCGTCGAACACCGAGACGCCGGGCAGGTACGAGCGCGCCACGTCAGCCCACCCAGGGTGGGACCATCTCGGAGCCGTCCTCGCGGATCAGCTTGGTCCCGCCCAGCATCGCCACCGTGATCGTCGCCCCTTCCGGTCCCGCCTCGAGGTGGTGCCACTCGCCGATGGGGACGACCACCGAATCCCCCGGTCCGACCTTGAGGCGATCGTCGTCGATCGAGAACACGCCGCCTCCGAGCTCGACCGTGAAGACGTCGAAGTGGTCATGACGGTGGCGGGGCAGGCCGCCGCCAGGCGGGACCTCGGTCCGGAACAACGCCACCTCGCCCGAACCGCGCGACGGCGCGGCGAGGCTCGTGATCGTGTTCCCGCCGAGGTCGTGGGTCGGATGCTCGAGCGCTCGTTCGACCGGCATGGCGGAGGGTCTCCTTCGGACGCGGTGCGGCGCATCATCCCACCGCCGGCCGGCCGGCGCCTGCGTGTAGGCTTGCGTCCCCGGACCAGGAGGCGGCGCCATGTTGGTCGGCGACATCATGCGGACGGACGTGAAGACGGCAGAGAACGACGACACGTTCGCCGACGTCGCCAAGATCATGCGGGCCAACGGCATCTCATCCGTGATCGTGCTCGAGAAGGGCCAGAAGCTGGCCGGGATCGTGACCGAGCGCGACGTCGTGAACCTGGTGGCTGCCGGCGGAGATCCTCAGTCGGTCCGCGTCGCGCACGGGATGACCCGCCGGCACCTCGAGACGATCACCACGAAGGCCGACATCGGCGAGGCGGCCGATCGCATGGTGTCGCTCAACATCCGACACCTCCCGGTCGTCGACCGGGGCAAGGTCGTCGGGATCATCTCGATCCGCGACCTGACCAAGTGGGCCGCGGAGGAGCTCTCCGGCGGACACGAGATGCCGGACATCGCCCGCTCGCAGAAGGCGCTCAAGGCCGCGAGCGAGCTCCAGCGCCAGCGTCAGCTCGGCTGACCCGGTCGGCCGACCGACGCATCAGTCCTCCGCCGACCTCCGGAACGCGTTCCTCGGGTGCTCGAGCGACCCCAGCTGGGCGATGTCGCGGGGGAAGAGCAGGGCGACGGTCCAATCCAGCGCGATCCGCACCTTCCGGGCCAGGGTCGGCATGTAGAAGAGGTGGTAGCTGCGGTGGAGGAACCACGCCGGGAAGCCTCGGATCCGGATCCCGAAGGGGTCGGCGACGCCGCGGTAGTGCCCGAGCGAACAGAGCATCCCCTTGTTGTGATAGCGGAACGGTTGCGGCAGACGCCCCTCGATGGCGGCCGACACGTTCTCCGCGAGCCGCCTGGCCTGTCGGAGCGCGTGCTGCGCGGTGGGAGGCGACAGGCCCTCCGGAGCATCCGGGTCGGGGACGGCCGCGACGTCGCCCGCCCCCCAGATGCCGTCGAATCCGACGACCCGGAGCGTGCGGTCGACCCGGAGCCGCCCGCGATCGTCGACGGGGAGACCGCTCTGCCTCGGGAGCGGCGACGGCCGCACCCCCGCCGTCCACACGACCGTGTTCGCGGCGACCGAGGAACCGTCGCTCAGGTGGACCGATCCGTCCTCGATCGAGGCGAGCCGCGTACCCGTGCGGACCTGGATCCCGCGTTCGCGCAGGCGCTCACCGGCGTACTCGGCGAGCCGCGGATCGAGCTCGGGCAGGATCCGGTCCGTCGCCTCGATCATGACCCAGCGCATATCTTCCCCCATCGGGCGTCGATACGTCCTGAGCGCCGCGCGCGCGAAGTCCTCGAGCTCGCCGAGCGCCTCGATGCCGGCGAACCCGGCGCCGACGAAGACGAACCCGAGCGCGGCACGTCGAGCCGCGAGGTCGTCGGATCCGTCGGCGATGTCGAGCTGCGCGAGAACGCGGTTCCTGAGCCAGATCGCCTCCGGGAGCGTCTTGAACCCGACGGCGTGCTCGGCGAGCCCGGGGATCGGCAACGTACGGGACCACGATCCGGCGCCGATCACCGCGAGGTCGAACCCCTCCTCGTGCGACCGGCCGTCCAGCAGGCGAACGTGGGCGACGCGCGACCCGGCATCGACCCGCTCGACCTCCCCGAGCACCAGGCGGGTGCGGCGGAGGACCCGCCGGAGCGGGACGACCACGGCGCGAGGGTCGATCAGGCCGCTCGCCACCTCCGGCAGGAACGGTTGGTACGTCATGTGGTTCTCGGGGCTCACGAGGACGATCTCGTGGTCACCGCGGAGGCGGCGCTCGAGGTGGCGCGCAGCGTACATCCCGATGTACCCGCCGCCGACGATCAGGATCCGGCTCATCGGGTCATGTTCCCGCGAGCCGGTCGATGACCCCCACCAGACCGCCCAGATCGCGGACGACCGCGTCGGGTTCGGCGAGCTGTTCCCGCGTGGGTTCGTCGGGCGCCTCCCCGCGCAGGATCCAGATCGTCCGCATCCCGGCAGCCCTGGCCGGGCGGACGTCGTAGTCGAGCCGGTCCCCCACCATCACCGCGCCCTCCGGGTCGACCCCGGCGGTCCGGAGCGCGTGGACGAACAGCGCCGGGTCGGGTTTCTGCAGGCCGAGGTCCTCGGACACCCCCCAGACCTCGAAGTACGGGACCAGGCCGTCGCGTTCGAGCGCGGACCGGACCTGCGTCGGCTGGTTCGCGATGACCCCGAGCCGGTACCCCTCCTCGCGGAGCGCCTCCAGCGTCGGAACGACGTCGTCGTACAGGACACCGGGCGGGTAGTCCCAGTGCTTCCAGGCGAGACGCTCCAGCGCCGCGAGATCCGCGTTCGGACCGAGGAACCGGGTCGCCAGGCGGCGCCGGAACGATCCGTTCTGCGCCTCACGACATGCCGCGTATTCCGCTTCGTAGTCCTCGTCGCTGAAGACGCCTCCGGCCTCCCGGAGCGCCCGGCGCAGCGCATCCGCGTAGACGCGGTCGTCGTACAGGACGCCGCCGATGTCGAGGAAGACGAACCTGATCGCGCCGGTCACGGTCCCGTGACCGGCGCCGTGGCGCGGCTGCGGAGCTCGTCCACGAGCTCCGCAGCCGTCGTCTCCGATCCCAGGCGGAAGTCGTAGCGCGCGCCGTGGCAATCGGACGCGCCGGTACGGACGAGTCCGAGCCGCGCCGCGACCGATCCGTAGCGCGCGCGCTGGGCCTCGTCGTGGTCGGGGTGGTCGACCTCGAGCCCCGCCATCCCGGCCTCCGCCATCGCCTCGATCAGCTCGTCGGGAACCGAATCGGACCCGCGCCACATCCCGGGGTGCGCAAGCACGCAGGCCCCGCCGGCCTCGCGGATCAATCCGAGCGCGCCGAGCGGAGCGAGCGCGTGCTTCGGCACGTACGCCGGGCCGTCATCGGAGATGTACCGGTCGAACGCGTCCCTCTCGGTCGGGACGATGCCGGCCTCGACCATCGCCTGCGCGATGTGCGGCCGGGCGATCAGGTCGTCCCCGGCGATCGCGCGCACCCGCTCGAATGAGACCTCGTATCCGAGCGTCTGGAGCTTCTCCACGATCAGCTCTCCGCGGCGGAACCGGGTGTCGTGCAGACGCCGGAGCTCATCACGGAGCCCCGGGTGCGATGGATCGACCCAATACCCGAGTACATGGAGCGAGGAGCCGTCGTGCTCGGCCGAGAGCTCGAGGCCGAGCACGATCTCGAGCTCATCGTCCACGGCCGCGGCGATCGCGTCCGGGACGCCGTCGGTCGTGTCGTGATCGGTCACGGCGAGGCCCTCGAGCCCGCGCTCGACAGCCAGCCGGACGTTCTCCGCCGGGGTCGCGGTCCCGTCGGAGAAGGTGGAGTGGGTATGCAGGTCGTACCCGGGCATGCGCGGCAGGGTGTCAGACGGGCGCGACCACGTCACCCGCCGGAGCGCGCCACGTGGTCGCGCGTGATCTCATCCACGGTGCGACAGCCGCACAGCGTCATCGCGTTCTCGACCTCCTCGCGGAGGATCCGCAGGACGTCGAGCACGCCGTCCTCCCCACCCGCCGCGAGGCCCCATGCAGCCGGCCGTCCGATCAGCACGGCCGTCGCCCCCAGCGCGAGCGCCTTGACCACGTCCGTGCCGCGGCGAACGCCGCCGTCCATCAGCACGGGGACGCGGCCGGCGACCGCCTCGACGATCTCCGGGAGGGCGTCCAACGTCGCCGGGCTGGTATCGAGCTGCCGTCCGCCGTGGTTCGACACGACGATCCCGTCCACGCCCGCCTGGACCGCGAGCTCCGCGTCCTCCTTCGTCAGGATCCCCTTCAGCAGGAGCGGGAGGCCGGGCGCGTGCTCGCGGATCCAGGGGAGGTCTTCCCACGACAGCGTGACGTCGTACGCGAGCGTCTCGGTCGTCGGCGTGATCGGTGCCTTGTACCCGCTCCGCGTCTCCCGGTGGCGCAGCCCGTACGCGTTCAGGTCGACCGTCCAGACGACGGCGCCGAAGCCCGCCGCGACGACCCGGGCGAGCATCTCTTCCGTGTAGCCGCGGTCGGTGAACACGTAGAGCTGCCACCACTTCGGCCCGTCGGACGCCGCCGCGATGTCCTCGAGGATGTCGAGCGCCGTCGTCGACACGCACATGACGGTCCCGGCTCGCCCCACGGCGTGGGCCGTCGCGATCTCTCCGTCCGGGTGCGCGAAGCGCTGGTAGGCCCATGGCGCCACGAGCACGGGCATCGACACCGACGCGCCGAGGATCCCGACGCTCGGATCCGACTCCCCGACCCCGCGCAGCACGCGCGGCCGCAGGACCCAGCGATCGAACGCGCGGCGGTTCTCCGCGTGGCTCCACTCGTCGCCCGCCGCGCCGGCGACGAATCCGTAGAAGTCGTCCGGGAGGGCGGCGCGGGCCGCCGGCTCGTAGTCGTCGATGGTGACGAAGCGCGGGGGCTGGGTCATGGCGGGCCGGAGGCTACTCGACCGGTGCCACGTCGACGGCGCGCGACTCCGCGGCGATCGCGAGGTACACCCCGACGAGGACGACGGCGCCGCCGATCACCGTCGCGACCCCCGGCGGCTCGCCCAGGATCGCCCATGCGAGG
>JBKOZW010000041.1:0-19741 GCA_046726095.1 Actinomycetota bacterium | reverse complement strand
ACGGTGATGCCCGGGGCCGGGGTCGCGACAGCCCAGGTTCGAGACTCGGACGGGAAGGACATGCCGACCGGGGACGGCACTGACGGCGACACCACTGACGGCACCGATGGCGACGCGCGCGACGCCGACGGAACGGACGCGAAGGACGCCGACGGAACGGACACTCAGGACGCGGACGGCACCGACACTCAGGACGCGGACGGCACCGACACCCAGGACTCGGACGCGACCGACGCGACGTCTTAAGCGTGGAAGCTCTGAACCGCACGGCGGCGCACAGCTCGCTCGCGCGCTGCGTCGGTGACCCGGAAGCCTTCCTGAGGGATGCATGGGGGTGCCGCGCGATCGTCCAGCGGAACACCGACCGCTGCGGCTTCGATGACCTGCTCACGCTTGACGACGTCGACCGGTTCCTGACGGCGACGTCGATTCGCACCCCCTACTTCCGCCTGGTGAGGGCGGGCGAGGAGATCGCTGAATCCACGTACACGCGCTCCGGCAGAACGGGCTCGCGCGACGTCCATGGCATGGCGGACCCGGCCCGGGCGGCCGAGCTGTTCGAGGAGGGCGCGACACTCGTACTGCAGGGTCTCCATCGGTGGTCCGAGCCGGTGACACGTTTCTGCCGAGATCTCGAGCTGGAGCTTGGGCACCCGTGCCAGGCCAACGCCTACATCACGCCTCCCGGCGCTCAGGGCCTTCCCCCGCACGAGGATCCGCACGACGTTTTCGTGCTGCAGGCATTCGGTCGGAAGCGCTGGGAGGTGCACGGGGCGCCGGGAGAGAAGGACCGTGCGCCCCTCGACGTGGAGATCACTGCCGGCGACACGATCTACATGCCGAAAGGCACACCGCATGCGGCTTCGACCCAGGACGTGCTTTCGGGCCACCTCACGATCGGTATCCATGTGACGTCCTGGTGTGACGTGCTCGGTGATCTCTGGTCTCGGATCGTGGCCGATCCGGTGTCGGCGGGAGACGTCCCCGCTGGATGGATGCGTGACCCAGAGGGCTTCGCGCATGAGCTCCGCGCGCGCGGGGTTGCGCTTGCAGATCTGCTCGCCTCGATCGACGCGGACGAGGTCTTCCGCGGACGGGAGGAGAGGTTCCTCTCGACCAGGCCGCAGCTTGCCCGGGGAGCCATCGTCGAGCGCTCGGCACCGATCGCGGTCGAGGACGCCACCGTGGTTCATCGACGGTCCGAGGCCGTCTGCGAGATCCGCCGTCGAGGCGACACACTGGTCGTGCTGCTCGGGGATCGCAGGCTCGAGATGCCACGGTGGCTCGAGCCCGCGATGCGAACGATCGAGGCCTCGATCATGTTCAGGGTGGGGGATCTTTCTCCCGAGCTGCCAGACGCTGCCAGCCGCGCCGTGCTCGTCGCTCGGCTGATCCGCGAGGGCCTACTCACTGCGCGTGACACCAGCTGAATCGACGATCCCCTACCGCTGCTCCCTCCGAAGCGAGGAGGCCGGCGAGGAGCTGGCGGGTACCGGGTCCGCGATCCGGCGTTGGCTCCTCGTGGAACACGCTGGCCCTTGGGGCAGAGACGCGCTGCGCGACGCCCGCATGCCCAGCGAGCTCTCCGCCGCGCTTCGCTCGATGGAGGGGCGAACCGGGGTGCGGGTGCTGCTGATCCGTCGCCCGGACCACAGCCCCAGAACCAGCTTCGCGTGCTTCGCGGTGGACACCCTGGAGGCGTGGTTGGGCGAGACGACGCTCGAGCGGATCGAGGACGCGGGCGCACTCGATCCTTCGGTTCGGGAGTCCTTCCGTACGCTCTCGGGCTCGCTCGCGATCGTGTGTACGCACGGCCGCCGCGATCCGTGCTGCGCCGAACGAGGACGCCCGCTCGCCGCGTCTGCGGCATCCTCCGGCCGCGCCTGGGAGAGCACCCATGTGGGGGGAGACCGCTTCGCGGGCAATCTCGTGCTGTTCCCTCACGGCCTGTTCTTCGGCAGGGTAGAGCCCGAGCGCGCTGCCGAGGTCATCGACGCGTACGGAGAGGGGCGTATCGTGCTCGATCTGTTCCGCGGCCGGTCGTCTCGTCCGATGCCGGTTCAGGCGGCCGAGCACGCCCTTCGGACCGCATTTGCTCTCGACGGCGTGGACGACGCGGTACCCGAGCGGATCGATCAAGAAACAGGAGACGTCCTCGCGGCCACGTTCGCCACGAGTGCCGGCCGGTACCTCGTCCGCGTGCGACGAACAAGGGGCATCCCGATGCGACCCACTTGTAACAGCCTGCTCGAGGAGACCCCGCCGACGTGGCGGGTAGTTATGATCGACGCCGCTCCTTGATTCATCAGTCGTGCTGGGTGACGTTGATGACGGCGCCGTTCGGATCGCGCACGAAGAACCGCCTGAGGCCCCAGTCCTCGTGCGTGAACGGGTAGGCGATCTCGGCACCCGCAGCGGTAGCGCGATCATAGACGGCGTCGATGTCGTCCACTTCGATCGTGATGTCCGGGTGCACCTTGGCTTTGATATCCAGCTTCATGACGCTGAGTTGCACCTCGCGCTTGTCTGTCCCGAAGAACAAGATCCAATCGAGGCCGTCCCCCTCCTCGAGGCCGATGACTCCGTTGTAGAAGTCTCGACTCTCCTCGAATCGATCGGACAGGACGTTGGGCTTGATCCGCTTGACCGCCATCCGCGGAGTCTCCCACTACCACGAGGGTCTGGCGGAGGAAGGAGACTGGATGCCCGGGCTCCGCCGAACCCATCAGACCGTAGGAAGGCCGAGGAGCCGCCCAGGGCGATCGGTGCCATCCGCCAACATCACCTCGAGCCGCGCCACGCGGGCAGGATGTCGTCGGCGGCATCGAAGGTGATCCGTGTCAGGCGCGAGCCGTCAACGCGAACCTTGTAGATCTCCCAATTGCCGGCACGGTGGGACTCGAAGGCGATCCATCGTCCGTTAGCCGACCATGACGGGTCGCGGTCGCTCGCGCGGTTGAACGTGAGCCGGCGCACCTGCCTTCCGTCTGGCCGCATCAGCCAGATCTCGTCGTTGCCCGAGCGGTCGCTTACGAAGGCGATGCGAGGACCGGTCGGCGACCACGCGGGCGTGCGGTCGAACCCGCGCCCCGGGATCCGGTGAACACGCTGTCCGCTCGCCCGCATGACGTAGATGTCGTTCCTGCCGCCGCGTGTGCTCCGGAATGCGATCCGCCGTCCGTTCGCTGACCACGTCGGCGTCCCGTCGTACGCGGCGTTCCGCGTCAGATCGGTCTGCTTCGAGCCGTCGGCGCGCATCACGTAGATGTCGAAGTCCCCCGCGCGGTGGCTCTCGAAGACGATCCGTCTGCCGTTCGGTGACCACTCGGGGCAGCAGTCTTCGCCCTCCGCGAAGGTGAGACGCCGGACCTGAGACCCGTCATCGCGTATCCGGTAGATGTCGGGAGCGCCGCCGGCCCGGCTCGACATGAAACCGAGGTGACGACCGTCTGGAGCCCATGTGGGGAACCGGTCCCCGGCCCGCGCCGTCGTCAAGCGTCGCAGCTTCGATCCGTCGGCGCGCATCAGCCAGAGGTCCATGTTTCCCGATCGATGACTGGCGAAGGCGATCACCGCCCGATCGGAGGCGAGGGCGCGAGGGGTGGTCGTCCATCCCGGTCCGACCGAGACCAGGGTGAGGATCGCGACGACGATGGGTCGGCGGACGGTCATCGGCTTTGACGGCCGGCCATTCACGACTAGAACCCTCGCGCGCACCGCAGGGTGTACTCCTTCGCTCGGAATCGTGCAGTGTCAAGCGTGCACTATCTCGAACGGAGGACGAGCCTACGACTCCACCGCATGACCTTCGACAGATGCCAGATCGTGAACGTCGTGATCCCGCGGAAAGAGAGGATGACGATGTCAGCCTGCGACGAGCCACTCCCCGCGATAGGCGGGATAACTTCGGCGTCAGGGTGCTCAAGCTTCCAGCGCAGCATCTGCCAACGAAACTCCTCCTCGGTGGCCGGAGTGATCCGGGATCGAGTAGGAGAGGCCGCAGGCATCCGGTGTTGGGTGGCAGGATCCGTAGCCACCAGGTACTGGCGGATCTGGTTCCACAACAACCAGACCAGCAAGAGGGTCAGTACAGCCACGCTTGAACACTATCGCGAGGGCAGGTGGCCTGGAACCCCGCCGCCAGGAGACCCTGCGTCTCGCTTCAGCTCGTGGCCCCACTCTTGCACCGGTGTCAGGATCAGGTGCGGCGCGAGCGTTCAAGGACTCGTAGACGCCCGAGTGAGTAGGCGGTCCTTCTCGGGGGCAATGGTAGGTTGTGCTTCTCCCGCATCGATCTGAGGTACCCGATGACGAGGTTCGTCGTTGACGCGAGTGCCGTACTCCACCTCGCGAGCAAGCGGCTCGAAGTCCCCAGCCAACACGAGCTTCTCGCGCCAACCCTCTTGCGTTCCCAGACCCTGTCGATCCTGCACAAGGCCGTCCACCGCGGCGAGCTTCCTGCGGACGTCGCGCTCGACCGCCTCGAAGGCATCTGGCGGATGCGGATCCGGCTCCTTGGCGACGCCGTGCTCCGGCGTCGGGCCTGGGAGGTAGCGGAGCGCATGGGATGGGACGACACCTACAACGCCGAGTACGTTGCACTCACTCAGCTGCAGGCGGACGCGTTCGTCACCCGGGACGCGAAGCTGGCTCGCAGCGTCAAGGGGATCGTCGCGACCGCGTCGATCGACGCGCTGCGGTAGCACCCGGCCCGTTTCGCTTCGCGATCCGGACGTCCCCCGTTTGACCGCGGTCTGGTCCGGGTTCGGCACGGACTATGAAGGGAAGCTGGAGCGACTATGACGCTCCAACACACGCACCGTGTTCCGCGGAGTACGTGACCGACATGTCGCCGTTCCAGAGGTGCACTGCGCCTCCGGTCGGGCTCCGCCACTGGAGGCGCAGATCGGTCACGTGGACGGCGCCCGCCTGGTTCGGCTCGATCCACTGGTACGAGAACGCGTCCATGCCGCCGCCGGTCGGAACGAACCGTGTCCTGCCGGGCCTGCTCACGTCGGTCTGCGCTCCGACGTTCGTGTCGAGGACACGGAACTCTACGGGAGCTCCGGAGACCTGGGCGCTCACGTCGATCTCGATCGGGAAGATCGAGGCAGGCGAATCGACCAGTCCCGGAACCTTCGCGAAGGTCTTGGAGCTCGTGGCGAGCTCTCCCGTCCGCCATCTGGTGTCCATGCACCTCACGGGCGTCGTGCCGCCAGCCGTTTCGCGAAGGCAGCCCATCCCATCACCGTCACGAGCGCGACCGCCGCGCTCACACTTACGGATCGCATCGAACGCATCGCAGATCCTCCTCCTGGACCGGTCGCGTCCCCCTGCATGACGCATCAGGGCGCGATCCGGTTGACACGGTGCGTTGTGAGGTTCAGAGGGTCTCGGCTTCCTTGCGAAGCCGATCGAGGCGCTCTTGCTCCCGTTGCTTGAACTCCGCAGCCGCAGCCTCTCGCTTGCGCATCTCCGGCAGAACGGTGTTCTCGTAGAACGCATTCGTCTCTTCGATCCGCTCGTCCAGCAAGTGGATCCAGCGAGTGAGGTCCCCTTCCTCGGGACGGGTGAAGATGCTTGCCCCACGAACTTCAGGGAGGGGCCAATCGTCGTCGGGATTCCTGACCAGGAAACCTTGATAGAGGCCCACGAAGTGTCGCGCCCATTCGTCGGGCGGGACCTCGGACAACCGGACTTCAACATCGGCGCGCCCATCACCACCGATGCCTGTCACGTCTGGATGACCCTCCCGCGTGATCGGCCTCCATCCCGTCGACATGCACCCTCCTCACTCGATCCTCTGACACTACATCGGCTCGAAGTCCACTCTGCCGTGGGTGAGGTCGAAGGGAGCGGCGTCGATGGAGCCGTCTTCGGCGATCCCGAGCGTAGCGGCCGAGCGGCTCAGCTCATCGGCGGGCAGAACAGCTCGGCGAGTCGCCCTTCTGCGATGGGATGCGGTCCGTGTTCGGACAGGATCGTCCCGTCGTAGGTCGTCTCGAGCCGGCCGGCGTTCTGGATGTGACTGCCGTCAGGAAGGAAGAAGATCCACGAGCCGGTGAACACGTAGGAGCCATCTTGAGCGTTGACGACCTTCTCTCGGTCGATGCCCGTCGCGACCTTGCCGTTCGCGCGCGGACGGTCTCCGAGAAGACCGAGTGCTTCACGAACAGGTCGAGGTTCCCCCTCGAATCGAACCACCGGTAGATCGTTCCCTCGTCCCGGTAGGACACGCGTACGGGGAAGCCACACAGATCGGTGTCCACGAACGAGCCCGAATCGAAATAGTGCTCGATCTGCGGCCCTCTCGCTTGCGCGGGCGGCGCGAGCGCCACCACGAGGCTGGCCGTCACCGCAAGGAACAGAGCCATGGCTCGCATCGATACTCCTTCCTCCTCGAATCGATATCAGTAGGGAGTCGCCGACGAGCCCGAACGCTTAGTCACCGTTCAACTTCGGGCTGGCGGCCCAAGGGATGCGAACCCGTGAGCTTCTGGGTCATGCGATGAGGGCGATGCCGAGCCCGAGGAGCCACAGGGACCACGCGATGTAGAGGACGGGGATCGCTGCTCCCGCCAGCCTCCATCCACGCTCCTCGTTTGGACCGAGGAACTCGGCAGACCCAAGTATCAGTCCGGCACCAACGACGATCCCTACCCAACCCATCCAGGCCGGTATCGGCTCACTTCCGATGATGGCAACGCCGATCAAGGCGGACCAGATACCGGTGAAGAGGTAGCCGAGATGCTCGCCGACACCGACACCGAGGTATCGGTGCATCGCACGGAAGACGGCGATATTCGCCTGTCGCTGTCCACTTTCCAGCGCCGGCTCCGCGTTCATGCGAGCGAGCGAGGGTACGAGGTACACCCATCGCAAGAGCCCGAGCATCTGTACGAGCCCAGCGAGTACCCCGACCGTTACTGCCAGCGGGACGATCCCTGTGAAGCCGAGCGCCTGGCCGAGCAATACGACGGCGGGGATCAAGAGGAGTCCAGAGAGCATGAACAGCCACCACAAGACGATCAGCGACGACCCCCCGGCGTGGAACCGGTGGAGGATCTCGTCGGCGGGCCGCCTGAGGATGTCCGGGTACTCGAACCGCTTCCCGAGCAAAGCGAAGGTCGCGTTGAACCAAAGAGGGGCAACGATCAGGAACGTCCCAGCCGCGACGTCGACGTTCATGCCAGATCCTCCGTGTGGTGATAGAGAGGCGAGACGACCCTAGCCGAAGCCGTCGGTGACGCTATTCCAGGCGTGATCGGAGACGGCTTGAGTCCCTTCACCATTAGTAGATGCCGGCGCGACAACTCCGAGAAGGATCCAGGGATCGTCGCGACGTTTATCGATTGCCCGTGATTACTCGGAGGCGCAACGGGGAAACAACGGCCCGTTGGGGAGCGTAGGTTTCGCCGTGGATGTCCGACTGAAGCGCGTGTACGAGCCCGCGAAGCGATCTGACGGGTATCGGATCCTCATCGACCGCCTTTGGCCGCGAGGCGTGTCACGCGAGCGAGCAGCGTTGGACGCATGGGATCCGGAGCTCGCGCCGAGCACCGAGCTGAGGACGTGGTTCGGCCACGATCCGGCTCGCTTCGAGGAGTTCCGTCGGCGCTATGCAGATGAGCTTCGCAGCCAACGTCCGCGTCTGAGGGAGCTCCGGCGGCAGGCCCGCGACGGCACGCTCACGCTCGTTTTCTCCGCTCGAGACACTAAGCACAACGACGCCGTCGTTCTCGCCGAGGTCGTGCGCCGAGGGCTACCGCGCGACACCTCGTCCCCCACGGCCGCTCGAGCGTGAGCTCGGGCGTGCCTTCCTTGATTCGCCAGCTGGGACAGAACTAGTTGAGCTTCGCCGCCTTCCCGGCGCGTCGTCATCCTGCATGTTGCGGAACCGGTAGAAGATCGCCTGAGCTGTGAGCCCCAGCGCCTCGGCTAAGTCCTCCCTTTCTCCCTCGCGCTCAGCATCGCCTGAGTCTCGAGGGCAGACCGCCTTCTTCCCCGGCGGCGTGAAGGAAGGGAAGGGTTCAGCGATGCGGACGTCGGCATCTCGGCGACTCCGGGTCACTTTGGCACCGCCGAGGTCCTGGGTTTCACGGCTCCGAGCGTCGCCTTCCAGATCCAGGTCGCCTTCCGTCCCGCGAAGCAGCCACGAGGCCAGATTGACAACACACGAGGGCGGGCGTACAGAATCAGCGGTTCGAGGAGCTGGGACAGCATGCGTCGTCATCGCACTCGCACGTGGCTCATCCCGACCGCCGGTCTGTTGGTGATCCTCCTGGCGTCCACCGCCTCAGCAGCACCGGTCAGGTACGACCTTGGCTCACATCCGACGGGCTGGGGACAGGTGCTCTGCGGCGATAACGACGCGCTCTCGTTCTCGAGCGGGATCATGACGAGCCGGGCCGACGCATGCGCATACGAGGTGCTCACGTGGCCCAACGGTGAGTGGCATGCGACGGTGGACTCAACGCGTGGTTGGGCGATCCAGACGCGGCTTCGGGTGGTTTCTGGATCGGCCGGATGTCTGACCCAGAACATCTGGGCGAAGGCGAATGACCAGCTCCTCATCTTCGGCTTCGGAACAGGGCAGGTCTGCCTTGCGTACCCGTCGGTCGTCACCGTTCCCTTGGACACCACGTCCGGTTTCCACACCTACCGGTTCCTCTACAAGCAGGGCACCCTCACGATCTTCGTCGACGGCGTTCAGAGGGTGACGACGACGGTGGTGGGAGGCGATGGCTCCGCGATCCTGACGTTCGGCACGGTGTACAACCCGTCCTCCGCCGATCAGGTGATCAGGTGGCAGTACTTCCTGTACGACGTCGCGATCGGTCTCCCGGCCTGCACGATCGTGGGCACGGCGGTGGACGACGTCATCTCCGGAACGAGTGCTTCCGACAACATCTGCGCTGGTTATGGCAAGGACACCGTGAACGGCCTCGGTGGCAACGACAGCCTGCCCGGCGGCGGTGGAAATGACAAGTTGTACGGCGGTGCGGGGGACGATCGCCTGCACGGCGGGGGAGGGAACGATTCGCTGTTCGGCGGTGTGGGCACCGACAACCTCAACGGGGGCTCCGGTGCCGACGTCTGCGATGGTGGGAACGACTCGTCCACCGACACGGCGGTCGCCTGCGAGACCCTGCGCCGGATCCCTTGAACGCTGGGGCTGGTCATGTCGGCCGCTGACGCGGCTCAGTAGCAGACCTCGTCACCGGGTGCCCGCACACAGATGCGGATCGACGGGTTCACCAGATCCGCGTTCCCGTCACGGTCGACGGCCCACGCGGCGATCCGGTACCGGTGCGGATGGTCATACGTCAGGAACGAGCTCGACCACGACGTGCTCGTTGCTCCCGGCGACGCCACGACCGCCGCGATCTTCTTGTACGTCGGCTGCCACGACGAACTCTCGCCCGACGTGCCGCAGCCGGCCGATCCGCAGTAGTACTCGTTGTGCTCCAGGTTCTTGATCACGACCCAGACCTGTGCGACCCCCGGCTTGGTGCCCTGGGCGTCGGTCGCCGTGCCACGGATCGTGATCGTGAACGGGACACCCTCCGTCGGGAAGTGGAACACCTGGTCGGCCACCGGCTCGTCGATCGTCGTGGTCGGAGGGTGCGTGAGACTTTCGACCTCGAAGTCCGCCAACGCGACGATCGGGTCGTGCTGGCCGTCGCCGTCCACCGCTTCGGCCTGCACCGTGTAGAGGCCGCCGCTCGCGGACACGGGGATCGTCTTGGACCATCCGGTCGATGACCCGCCGGCCGCCGACAAGGTGGCAGGGAACTGCGTGAAGGTGTTCGCCCACGAGCTCGTCGACGGGCTCCACCAGCGGCCCGTGTTGCGATCCTTCACCGCGAGCAGGACCTGAGCGACCCCGACGTCGTCCGTCGCGCCGCCCGCCAACGAGACGGAGCCGGTGTTCGGGAGCACCGCGTCGGGCGCCGGCGATGAGATCGTCGTGTCCGGAACTCCGCCGGCGGGGCCACCGACCGCGAACGCGTACACGAACCCCGTCGCCGCGGTCATGTAGATCCGGCCGTTCGCCACGGCTGGCGATGCGTAGATGTTCGCGCCGGTTGCGTAGGTCCACACGACCTGGCCGGTCGCCAGGTTCAGCGCCTGGATCATCCCGTCGCGGTCGCCGTACAGCACGATCCGTGAACCGGCCGGGCCGACGATCGCGGGCGACGAGACGACCTCGATGTTGCCCGTGTGCCAGAGCTTGGCTCCGGTGACCGCGTCGATCGCGTACACCCCGGCGCCCGAGCCGAGCACGAGCGTCCGACCGACGAGCGCCGCCGTCGATCGCGCCGGATCGGTCACGCTCGGCTGGTCGGCCGCGAAGTCGAACGACCAGATCAGCGCGCCGGTCCGGAGATTCAGGGCGTAGAGGACCCGGCTCTTGCCGGCCACGTAGACGACACCGTCCGCGAAGCCGTTCACGCCGGGACCGGAGATCGTCGGGCCCGCCCCGACGTCGGAGTCGTACTCGATCCGCGTCTGGAACCGCCAGACCTTGACTCCGGTCCTTGCGTCCAGCGCGTAGACGGCCCCCTCGGGGCTCGACGAGCCGAACACGACGAGGGGGCGTCCGTTCACGTCCTTCGCGAAGGCCGGGGGCGACCAGGAGCCGACCTGTGGCTGCGAGCCGACGGGGTTCCCGAACCCGTTGAACGACCACTTGGCCGAGCAGTTCTTGGCGGCGTTCGGATCGACGGCGTTGATGGCCCAGAGGTGACCGCCGTCGTCGTTGCCGGTGAAGCCGTTGTCGCCGACGTAGACGACCTTCCCGGTCCCGTCCGGGTTGACGACCACGGGCGACGATGAGATGACGCCGGGGCCCTGCCAGGTGCAGATCGGCTTCCCCGTCGCGGTGTTCAGCGCGTAGAGGTTGTGGTCCGACGAGCCGACGTACACGACGTTGCCCACGACGGCCGCCGTCGAGTTCACGTTCGCGCCCGCCGCGAACACCCACCGACGTGCGCCGGTGACCGAGTCGTACGCCGAGATCTTCCCCGCCGAGTTCCCCACGAAGAGCAGCGAGCGGTTGAGGCTCGCGACCCGAGCGACGACCGGGGAGGCCTGGACCGCGGAGCCGGTGTTCGCCTCCCACGCCACGCCCAACTCATCCGCGTTCGCGACGGAGACGAACGTTTCGGGGGAGAGGCCGGCGTGGGTCTGCTCCCGGTGGAACATCGGCCACGGGGTCGCCCACGCCGACGTCGTCATCAAGGCTGCGACGACGGCCGCGGCGATCAGCGCCAGGACCCGGCGACTCATGACGGGTTCCCCACAAGTACCCCATTCCCGTTCGTGGCGACGAATACACGGCCGTCCGGCGCGATCCACAGGTCGAAGGGGAACAGCGCGGTCGCGCCGTACGCGGCATCCGATACGGCGGACCATGCCCCGCCATCGTCGTCCGACCGATAGAGCGTGGGCGTAACGCCGGGTCCGGCGTTGATGGCCAGCCAGGGGTTGCCCATGGCGTCGGTTTCCACCGCTCCCGCGGTCGTGGAGGAGAACACACGCGTCGGCGTCAAGGTGCCGGCTTCGACGGAGCCTGCCGTGGCGCCATCGATCCGCCAGAGCCCGGTGCCGGCGGCCGAGACGTAGAGCCGGCCCGCCGATGCGGGGTCGACGGCCACGTACCCGGTTCCCGCCACAGACGACCGAACGTTCCAGATCTTGACCCAGGTCCGGCCGCGGTCGCCCGATCGCCACACTCCCGACTCGTGATCGAAGAGGTACACCGTCGTCGATCCGGGCGCCCACGCGAACGACGCTCCGCGCGACGGTTGCCAGGTGGCCATCGCGACCGAGTTCACGCGGGTCCACGTCCCACCGACCTTGCGCCAGATCCCGCTTCCCTCGACGGCCGCGAGCAGGATCCGCTGCGTGCCGTTGGTCTGTGCCGAGACGGCGAGCGGCACCCGGCCGCCTGCGACGGAGGAGAGGCCCTCGTCGGTCCATCCCGACGTTGCCGGGTTCGGGCTCGAGAACACCTCACCGTTCGTGCTGGGCTTGCCGGCGCCGATGTAGACCCGCGTGGTGGCCGGGTCGATGGCGATGTCGGTTCCCCGGACGACGCCGGGCGCCTTCTTCTGTGTCACGGTGGCGAGTGAGTCGTTCGAGAAGAGGAACACCCAATCCGCGGTGGCGACGTACGTCTTCCCGGCCACCGAGGGGTCGCCGGCCACGTCCCTGGCGATCGACACGCCCAGCCCGCGCATCATCGGGTACCAGTCGTGGGCCGCGTTCTGACTCGCCCAGATCCCCGCCCGGCCCGAGACCCAGACGCCTGCGTCGAGGCAGTCGGTTCCACCAGGGGTGCCGGTCCCGGTGACGATCGACGAGGCGACGTACCCGCCCCCGCCCGGGATCATCTTGCCCTGGCTGCCGAGCCACCACGTCGGCCCGTTGGGGCCGCCGATCGTCCGGTGGACCAGCGCGGGGTCGGCCGTCACCGAGGCCCAGGTCGCGCCGTCGTCGATGCTTCGCACGATCGCGTTCGCGACGCCGCTCGTCGCGCCCACGTAGACGACGTCGCGACCGCAGGCGCGGTAGCCCGAGATCGACGTCCAGGAGGGCCCTGTCGGCAGGGCGCCGCCGAGCGGCTGCCAGCTGGAGCCTCCGTTCCGTGTCCGGAAGATGCCCGCCTTCCCACCCGCGACGTAAAGGGAATCCCCGAGCAGGAGGAGCTCCTCGGGGGTGGTCGGGGAGCCGCCCATCTTGGACAACGTCCCCGTCGTGGATGCCGTCGTCGTCAAGTAGACCCCGTCGTTGTACGCGCCGACGTAGAGCGTGTCGGGATCGGCGGGGTCGATCGCGAGACCGCGCAGGTGCTTGCCGGCGAGACCCAGGTTGGTCCAGGTGGCGCCACCGTCGTCCGAGCGGAGGAGGCCCTGCGCGAACGTCGCCGCGTACAGGTAGCCACCAGAGGGATCCTCGGCGAGCAAGACGCCGGTCGATCGAGGATGCGTGTGGGGGATGCCGTTGACGCCTTCGTTGTCCCCGCCGGAGAACTGCGGCACGCTCGACCGGAGAGACCAGGTTCGCCCGTCATCCTGCGAGACCAGGAGTCCGCCGCTGGCCCCCTTCTTCCCGACGCCGGCATAGACCAGCCCGGGTGTCTCCGTGGAGAACAGGACGGTCGCGACCTGCAGCTGGATCGTCGAGGTCAGGCCGGTGTTCGACGTCGTCCACGTGGCCCCGCCGTCGGTGCTGCGGTGGAAGCCACTCACGTCGCCTCCGGCGAGCAGGGTCGAAGGATCGGACGGATCGGCCGCCAGGACGTTCACGAACCCGCCGCCAGCCAGGCCGGACTGCCCGAAGCTCAGTTGCACGGGAGCGGACACTGCCGGCGGAGCAACGAGCATGGCGAAGACTGCGATGGAGAGAGCCGCGAGTGCGGCACGACGGCGGGGGGGCTTTGGCATCTTGGGGGATGGGGACGATGACCCTATCAAGGCGTTCGCTGGAATGGAACGGTCACCACGTCGCTAGGCTCCTTGGGTGCTGGTGGACGATCCTGTACCCGGATACCGGACTCGCGACGCCTCCCTTGATGATTGCGAGGCGATCGCGGACCTCGTCAACGAGGTGAGCATCGCAGAGGTCGGGGTGCCGTGGACGACGGCGGACGAGATCCGCGACGATCTGACGACGCCGGGGCACGAACCGGGAGACGACGTCGTTCTTGTGGAGACCGATGGATCGCTCGCGGGCTACCTGACGATCTGGCGCGATGAGCCGCTCACGACGATCCAGCAGCTCGTGTTCGTTCGTCCCGCCTTCTGGGGCCGAGGTCTGAGCGCGTGGCTCCTTCGCTTCGGAGAGGCCCGAGCCCGTGCCACGACCGGATCCATCCAACCCGTCCAGCCGGTCTGCCTCCGCGTCGCTCGGTGGACCGAGAACGCGGCGGCGGCCCCGCTGTTCGAAGCGCTGGGGTATCGCTCGGCCCGGATCTTCCACGAGATGCGGATCGAGTTCCGCGAACGGCCGGAGGAACCCGAAACCCCGGAGGGTATCCTGATCAGGACGTTCGAGGCGCGGGACGCGAGGGCCGTCCACGTCGCGCTGACGGAAGCGTTCGAGGATCACTGGGGCTCGAGGTTCGAGACGTTCGACGTCTGGAAGCACAACCACATCGATGGCGGGTCGTCCGACTTCGATCCCGGCTTCTGGTTCGTCGCGTTCGACGGCGACGAGGTTGTCGGCGCGGCGTGCTGCCGAGATCGCTCGGCGAGCTCCCCCGACGCGGCGAACGTCGACGACCTCGGCGTGCGGCGTCCGTGGCGTGGTCGAGGGATCGGACGATCCCTGCTCCTGCACGCGTTCGCCGAGGCCCGGCGGCGTGGGATCGGAGCCGTCGAGCTCTCCGTCGACTCGGAGAGCATGACCGGAGCGACGCGCCTCTACGAGGGCGTGGGCATGCGCGCGGTCCGGAGCTTCGAGCAATGGGAGAAGGTCCTGGAACCTGCCGGCGCCTGATACGGAGGACCCGCCTAGACTCCGGTCCCGTGGAGAACTACGAACCGGTCATGACGTGAGCGCATCGCTCGAGAGCCTCTACGGCGGATGGGGCGACCACAACGCCCTGCTGATCGGGGCGCTCACCGGCCTCGACGCCGACCAGCTCTCGCACCGTCCAGCGGAAGGCCTCTGGCCGGTCCGGATGCTGGCGAGCCACATCATCGCGAACCGCGCGTGGTGGTTCTTCGCCTGGATGGGAGAGGGAGCCGACGTTCTCCCGCGGTTCGTCGACTTCGATGAGGGTCCCGAGGCGGAGACGCACTCGGCCGACGAACTCGTAGCGGGGCTCGGAGCTACTTGGACGAGCGTCCGCGCGGCCCTCGAGCGCTGGAGCGACGGTGGCCTGGATGAGCGGTTCCAGCGACCGACGCCGAACCTCGAAGGCGAGCGCCCTGGCGGACGCGCGGGTACATCGTCTGGCACGTGGTGGAGCACGACGTGCACCACGGAGGGGAGATCTCGCTGATCCTCGGGATGCATGGTCTCGGCGGCTTGGACATGTGATCCTCCTCGCTTGACGACACCGGGCTCACGCTCCTGCGATGCCGCTGGATAGACTCGCCGCCACGCGTGACTCGGGGGGCGGGTGACATGAGGATCATGGTGGTTGGCTCCGGAGGCGTGGGCGCGGCCCTCGCGCCGATCGCTTCCCGGCGTGACTTCTACGAACGGGTCGTCTTCGCGGACTACGACGAGGGCCGAGCCAGGAGCGTGGTCGACCGCTACGACGGCGGCACCGGCCGCTTCACGGCCGCCAAGGTCGACGCCTCGGACGCCGTCGCCGTCGCAGAGCTCTGCCTCGCCGAGGGGATCACGCACGTGCTCAACGCCGTCGACCCACGGTTCGTGATGCCGATCTTCGACGCGGCGTTCGACGCCGGCGCGACGTACCTGGACATGGCCATGTCGCTGTCGAAGCCCGATCCCGACGAGCCGTACGCGAAGACGGGGGTCAAGCTCGGCGACGAGCAGTTCGCCAAGGAGAAGGACTGGGAGGAGCGCGGGTTGCTCGCGCTCGTCGGGATCGGCGTGGAGCCCGGCCTCTCCGACGTGTTCGCCCGCTACGCGGCGGACGAGCTCTTCTCGAGCATCGACGAGGCCGGCGTCCGCGACGGCGCCGATCTGGTGGTGCACGGCTACGACTTCGCGCCCTCGTTCTCGATCTGGACGACGATCGAAGAGTGCCTCAACCCGCCGGTCGTCTGGCAGAAGGATCGCGGTTGGTTCACGCTCGCGCCGTTCAGCGAACCCGAGATGTTCACGTTCCCCGAAGGGATCGGACCGATCGAGTGCGTCCACGTGGAGCATGAAGAGGTCGTGTTGATCCCGCGGTGGATCGACTGCAGGCGCGCCACCTTCAAGTACGGGTTGGGCGACGAGTTCATCGAGGTGCTGAAGACCCTGCACAAGCTCGGGCTCGACCGGACGGAGCCGGTGACGGTCCGCGGACAGCAGGTGAGCCCGCGCGACGTGGTCGCCGCGAGCCTCCCGGATCCGGCCACCCTGGGTCCCCAGATGACGGGCAAGACCTGCGCCGGGACGTGGGTCACCGGGACCGGCATCGACGGGGCGGCGCGCGAGGTCTACCTCTACCAAGTGGTCGACAACGAGGAGACCTGGGGGCGAGACCAGGCGCAGGCCGTCGTGTGGCAGACCGCGATCAACCCGGTCATCGCCCTGGAGCTCCTGGCGACCGGCACGTGGTCGGGCGCCGGGGTGCTCGGACCCGAGGCGTTCGCGCCGGCGCCGTTCCTCGACCTGCTCAACGACCACGGATCCCACTGGGGGATCGAGGAGCGCACCGCCGCTACCTGAACCCGGGTGAACCACGATGTCCTTCTCAGGTCGGTCCCCCGGTCGGCCGATGCCCTTCGTGAGACAACCTGGCGGAAGGCTGTTCGGGATGAGCTTCGGGCTTGAGGAGACCGGACCCGAGGTCCGGTCTTCTCGACACCTCACGGACCGGATCGAGCCGGGGTCGCTCTTGGAAGCGACCCCGGAATGCCTCGTGGTGGCGCGCGGTGACGGGCTGATCGTCTACGCCAACCGGCACGCGGAGGAGCTCACGGGGTTCTCTCGCGACGAGCTGGTGGGCAGCTCGATCGAGCTGTTGATCGGGGCCGATCTGCTCGACCTCCCGGAAGGTTCGCGGATCGAGGCCACGTGCCGACGCTCGGGTCTTGCGCCCATCCCGATCCACGCGCACATCGGGACGCTCGAGGTGCCCGAACCCCTGCTGGTGGTCGCGCTCCGGGATGCGAGCGAGCTGCAGGCCGGCCGCGAAGCGGCCTTCGAGGCGGAGGCCAAGTACCGATCGCTGGTGGAGCACATCCCGGCCGTGGTGTACCTGGACCCCGTCGACGAAGACGCCGCGTCGATCTACGTCAGCCCGCAGGTCCGGGACCTCCTCGGGATCGAGCCCGACGTCTGGCTGAACGACTTCTACGCGTGGCGCAACCACGTCCATCCCGACGACATCGATCGCGCCTGGGAGGAGTACCAGGAGGCGTACGGGAACCACGTCCCGCTCAACCACGAGTACCGGATGGTCCACGAGGACGGCACCGTGCGCTGGGTCCTGGAGCAGGCGTTCCCGATCGACGACGAGCACGGCAACCCTTGGCTGATCCAGGGTGTGATCTTCGACATCACTGAGCGCAAGAGCGCCGAGGAGCAGGTCGCGTTCCTCGCGTATCACGACAAGCTGACCGGCCTCCCCAACCGGCATCTGTTCGAAGAGATGCTGGACCACGCGATCGCGCACGCGCGGCGCCACGACCTGGGCGTCGGCGTCCTCTATCTCGACCTGGACAACTTCAAGCTCGTGAACGACTCGCTCGGCCACCACGCGGGCGATCTGCTCCTCGCGCAGCTCGCCGACCGCCTCCGCACGTGCACGCGCGATTCCGACCTGGTCGCCCGGCAGGGCGGCGACGAGTTCCTTCTCCTGCTCGGCGACCTGGAGCGGGGGACCGGCGACCCGGACGTGCCCGACCCGTCGATGATCGTGGCGGAGTCGGTCGCGACGCGGATCCGGGAGGCACTCGAGGAACCGTTCGATCTGGCTGGGCAGCCGTTCTACGCGTCCGGATCGATCGGCATCTCCCTGTTCCCGCAGGACGCGCACGACGGCGAGACGCTCCTGAAGAACGCCGACTCCGCGATGTACCAGTCCAAGAAGCAGGAGCCCGGCGGCCACGTCGTGTTCGCCACGGGCGGAGACGACGCGATGCATCGGCTGTCGCTCACCACACGGCTGCGCGAGGCCGTTCAGCACGACCGCTGGGTGCTCCACTGGCAGCCGATCATCGACATCGAGACCGGCATGATCGAATCGCTCGAGGCGCTCGTCCGGTGGCGTGATCCCAGCGGTGGGCTGCTCGCGCCGGGGGAGTTCATCCCGCTCGCCGAGGAGCTCGGGCTGATCGAGGCCATCGGCGACTGGGTGATCGCGGAGCTCGCGCGTCAGCGCGCGGCGTGGTCCGCCGACGGCCTCGATCTCCGCGTTGGGTTCAACCTCTCGCCACGTCAGCTCTGGTCTGCGCGGCTCGCCGAGAAGCTCATCGCGAAGCTCCGGGCCGCGTCCGTCCATCCGCACGACGTCGTGGTCGAGATCACCGAGTCCACGGCGATGGCCGACCCCGACCGGACCCAGAAGATCCTGGCGGAGCTCCACGCGTGGGGCTTCACGCTGGCGCTGGACGACTTCGGGACCGGCTACTCGTCGCTCGCACGGCTGAAGCACATGCCCGTCGACGTGCTGAAGATCGACCGGGCGTTCGTCCGCGACGTCCACCGGGATCCGAGCCTCGCGAGCATGGTCCGCGCGATGATCCAGCTCGCCCAGGGTCTCGAGATGACGCCGCTCGCGGAGGGCGTCGAGACGCAGCAGGAGCTCGAGTTCCTCCGGGCCAACGGGTGCCGCCTCGCCCAAGGTTTCCTGTTCGCGCGACCCGCGCCGGCGGAAGACATCCCCGCGCTCGTCGGTCGCAGCCTCTTGCCGGAGAGCGCGCTCCACTGAGCCGTACCTGAGCCACACCGCGGCTTCGCTACCATCTGCGGACGATGACCAGGCGGTACGACGCATCCGAGATCGAGCCCAGGTGGGTCAAGGTCTGGGACGACGAGCGCGTCTTCGAGGCGTCCGAGGATCCCTCCGACGCACGGCCCCGCTTCTACGCGCTCGACATGTTCCCGTACCCCTCGGGCGACCTCCACATGGGCCACGCGGAGGCTTTCAGCGGCGGCGACGCCGTCGCGCGGTTCCAGGCGATGCGCGGCCACAACGTGCTCCATCCGATCGGGTGGGACTCGTTCGGTCTTCCGGCCGAGAATGCCGCGATCAAGCGCGGGATCGCGCCCGCCGACTGGACCTACGCCAACGTGGAGCAGCAGGCCTCGTCGTTCCGCCGGATGGGCATGTCGTTCGACTGGACGCGGCGCCTTCGGACGAGCGACCCGGAGTACTACCGGTGGACGCAGTGGCTGTTCCTGCGGCTGTTCGAGAAAGGCCTCGCGTACCGCAAGGCGTCGCCGGTCAACTGGTGTCCCAAGGATCAGACCGTGCTCGCGAACGAGCAGGTGATCCAGGGGTGCTGCGAGCGCTGCGGCACGCCGGTCGAGCGACGGGATCTGACCCAGTGGTTCTTCAAGATCACCGAGTACGCGCAGCGCCTGCTCGACGACGTCGACGAGCTCGTCGATTGGCCGGACCGCGTCGTCACGATGCAGCGGAACTGGATCGGACGCTCCGACGGCGTTGAGGTGACGTTCACGATCGACGAGACGGGCGAGGAGATCCCGATCTTCACGACGCGGCCGGACACGTTGTGGGGCGTCACGTTCTTCGTGTTCTCGGTCGAGCATCCCGCGGTGCAACGGCTGGCGGAGCTCGGCGGCACGTGGGACCAGGTCCGGCCGCTCGTCGAACAGGCGAGCCGGTTCTCGCTCGCGGATCGGGAGGCGGCGAACACGCGGGACGGCGTGTTCCTGGGCGTGCATGCCGTGAATCCGGTGAACGGGGAGAAGGTGCCCTGCTTCGCCGCGCCGTACGTGCTGATGGAGTACGGCACGGGTGCGATCATGGCGGTCCCGGCGCATGATCAGCGCGACTTCGAGTTCGCGCGGCAGCACGATCTCCCCGTGCGCATCGTGATCCGGCCGCCCGGCGAGCAGCCCGATGCCGACGCGATGA
>JBKOZW010000040.1:0-7890 GCA_046726095.1 Actinomycetota bacterium | reverse complement strand
GCCATGATGCGCGCACTGATGGACGGGATCCGCGACCTTCGTCTCCTGTCGCGTCCCGTCATCCCCTGATCGTCGCGACTCCGTCGGCGGGCTCGACGACCTCAAGCGCTGGCTCCGCCTCCGTGCCCGTGGGTTCGAGCCAGCGGCCAAGGACTTCGGTCTGGAGCCGCCCCGAGGCGTCTTGATCGCCGGGGTTCCGGGTTGCGGCAAGTCCCTGCCCGCCAGGTGCGTGGCGCGGTCGAGGTCGATGCCGCTGGTCCTGCTCGACCCCGGGGCGATCTTCGCGATGTACGTCGGAGGATCGGAGGAGTGTCTCCGTAGCGCGCTCGCCACCGTCGGAGCGATGGCTCCGGTCGTGCGGTGGATCGACGAGATCGAGAAGGGGTTCGCCGGTGCCGGTTCGACGAGGTCTTCTTCGTCGATCTTCCGGACCGGGCAGGAAGAGCGGCGATCATCGAACTTCACCTCCGGCAGCGACATCGCGATCCGTCGCTGTTCGATCTGACGGCCCTCGCGGAGGCTTCCGATTGGCTTCACGGGAGCGGAGCTCGAGGCTGCCGTGGTCGGCGCGCTCTATCGGGCCTTCGCGGCCGGACGGGAGGTCGTGACGGCCGACGTGGTCGAGGAGATCCGCCGGACCACGCCCCTTTTCCAGGACTCGGGCGGAGACGATCGCCGCCCTGAGGGCGTGGGCGCGGGGCCGGGCGACGCCGGCATCCGGGGGGTCGCGGAGCTGGTTCCGGACGATGACCGGCGACCCGGATACGCCCGATCGCCGGGCATAGATCCGACGGGTTGAACGTTGAGTCAAGCGGTGGCGAAGGTCCTCTGGAGACGCGGTGTGGGAGCGGTTCGAGCCTCTGACCAGGGTCTTCACACGACCTCCACACGGCCTCGGCTTTACAGAGGTTGGACCACGACCTACCATGGTCGCGAGCGGCCAAGGCGTTTGCTTAGGCGCGTCTCCCACGGGCTGCTCGCGAGGGATGACTCGAGTTCTCGGGATCCGGACATGCTGCGCCCAGCGGCCGACCGGAACCGAGGAGGAGCGTGATACGAAGTGCCCGAGCCGGCGCGTCCCCTAGGGACCGACGACGCAGACGATCTCCGTCTCTACCTCGAGGCGGCGGCCCGCGAGCCGCTGCTCACCAAGGAGGAAGAGGTGGAGCTCGCCATGACCATCGAGGGCGGCAAGGAGGCGGAGGATCGTCTCCGCGCCGGCCGTCTCCGTTCGGAGAAGAGCATCGCGAAGGCGCGAGCGGAGGTTCGCAAGGCGGAGGCGGCGCGCCAGCGCTTCATCATGGCCAACCTCCGGCTGGTGGTGTCCGTGGCCCGCAAGTACCAGGGACAGGGGCTGCCCCTCCTCGACCTGATCCAGGAGGGGAACATCGGCCTGATGCGGGCCGTCGAGCTGTTCGACTGGCGGCGCGGCTTCAAGTTCTCCACGTACGCCACGTGGTGGATCCGTCAGGGGATCACCCGCGCGATCGCCGATCGCTCCCGTTCGATCCGGCTGCCGGTCCACATCCACGACCGGCTGCGAAAGCTCAACCGGACGCGGTTCCAGTTCGCGCAGTCGATGGGCCGCGAGCCCACCCGCGAGGAACTGGCCAAGGCGCTCGACACCACGGTGGACGAGATCGACGACCTCACCGAGATGGGTCGCCGTGAGCCCCTGTCGTTGCAGTCTCCCGTTGGGGAGGACACGGAGCTCGGCGATCTGATCGAAGAGGTTGACTCCGACGCCGCGTTCAACGAGGTCGAGGATCAGCTGCTGCGCGAGGAGATCGGCGGGGCCGTCGACAAGGTCCTGGACGATCGCGAGCGGCACGTCGTGGCGCTCCGGTACGGGCTCGAGAACGGGCAGCCGCTCAGCCTCCGGGAGACCGGCAAGGTGCTCGGGTTGTCCGGCGAGCGGGTCCGCTTGATCGAGCGCGAAGCGCTCCGCAAACTGCGTGATTCCAACCTGATCAACGCGGTCGCGCTCGGCGGCTGAGACGCCGAGCACGACCAGCAGTTCCACACGGAGGCCGCCCCCGGGCGGCCTCCGTTCTTCCTCAGGCAACCGTTCGTGTTGCCGATACCTGTCGCATGCACCGGCGTGAAGCCGACGACCTGGAGCGACGCCTTCGAGAGGCCGAGCGTCGCGCGTTCGAGGCCGAGGCCGCCTACGAGACGCTCCTCGAGCAGGTCCCCGCGGCGATCTACGTCTATTCGCCGGAGCTCGGTGGCCCGACCCGCAGCATGAGTGGTTACGTCGAGCAGCTGCTCGGGGTCCAGCCCGACCGGTTCCTCGCCGGCGACGAGATCTGGGATGAGCTGATGCATCCCGACGACCGCGACCGGGCGTGGGCAGACTACGAGTCGTTCCTGCGAACCGGGCAGCCCGAGGCGGGCGACTATCGCTACGTCCGCCCCGATGGGCGCATCGTGTGGATCCACGACCACTCCGCGATGGTGCGGGACGCGGATGGCGCCCCGCTCCTCGTCCAGGGCGTGATGTTCGACATCACCGCCACGAAGGAAGCCGAGCTGCGGATGCAGCACATGGCCTATCACGACGCGCTCACGGGACTCCCGAACCGGGCGATGTTCCAGGAGCACCTCGAGCTCGCGCTCGCGCGTGCTCGGCGGCGCGATCTGGCCGTCGCGGTCCTGTACCTAGACCTCGACGCGTTCAAGCCGATCAATGACACGCACGGTCACACGGTCGGCGACGAGGTGCTTCAGCACGTGGCGACCCGGATCCGCTCCGTCATCCGGGAGACGGACCTGGTCGCCCGCCAGGGCGGCGACGAGTTCCTGGTGCTCCTCGCGGATCTCGAACCCGGCACGGGAGGTGAGACGGCCAGATCCGTCGTGGACGAGGCGAAGGACCGGATCGGTGCGGCGCTGCTCGAGCCCCTCGAGCTCGAGGTCGGCCTGCTCTCCGTCCGGGCGAGCGTCGGAAGCGCCCTGTTCCCCTTCCAGGTCGGCGACATGCGGTCCCTCCTCCGGCTGGCGGACGAGGCGATGTACGAGCACCGGCGGCGCCGGGACGATCGCGCGGTGCCGCTGCGCCGGGTCGCCGGGCACCCCTGACCGTCATTCAGCCGACACGGCGCGCCTGCCGATGACCTCGGAAGGGATGGAGGTCTCGGCGTTCCGCGGCGGATCTTCCGCGAACATCTCGCCCCCGGGGCTCGATAGGAAGGGTGATGACCCCGACGGGCGGCAGCACGAACGTGCCCTCGTCCGGCGTGCGCAGGACGGAGATCGCGAGGCCTTCGGAGAGCTCTACCGGACCCACCTCCCTGCCGTGGCGAGGTTGGTCCGGTTCCGGCTCGGCCGCGAGGACGAGGATTCGGTCTCCGAGGTCTTCCTCCGCGCCTGGCGAGGCCTCTCGTCGTACCGGGACACCGGCGTCCCGTTCGCGGCCTGGCTCTACGGGATCGCCCGGCACGTGGCGGTCGACGCGCTCCGCCGCCGGGAGAGGGACGAGCCTCGTGAGGAGCTGCCGGATCGGGCGGTCGAGCCGATGACCGCGGAGGTGCTGACGCTGCGCGGCGCGATCGACGAGCTGCCGACGGAGCAGCGCCAGGTGATCGAGCTGAAGTACCTCGTCGGGATGACGAACGAGGAGGTCGCGGCGGCGATGGCGACGACGCCCGGCGCCATCAACGCGCGCCAATGGCGGGCCTTGAAGGCCCTCGCGGAGATCCTGGAGGAGCGATCGTGAGCGCCGACCTCGAACGCGATCTGGGCGCCTGGTCCCGCGGCGAGCTCACCCGCGAGCGGCTCCTCGCATCACACGGGGCTCCCGCCGCCGGAACGGTTGCGCTGCACGAGCGTCTGGGCGAGATGGCCGCAGCGACGTCGACTCCCGACGCGGAGGCCGGTTGGGTTGCGCTGCTGCAGAAGATCGAGGCGCCGGCGCCGGTCGTGCCGCTCCGGCGGCACGTGCGGCGCCGGCGCACCGTGTCTCTGCTGGTCGCGGCCGCGGTCGTCCTCGGGGGCTCGGCGTTCGCGGCGATCTGGAGCAGGAGCGATCATGGGTCGGTCCCGTCGCCGCCGGCCACGGGTGTTGCGAGCGTGCCCGGCGGCGATCCCGCCGTCCCGGCCGGCGGTTCCATCGTGCCCGGTTCCGACGACCGCCGACTGGTTCCTCCTCCATCGACGAAGGAGCCGGCCGAGAAGACGCCGGGAGGTGCCGGACCGTCCCCCGATGCCGGCGGAGGGACGAGCCAGCCGCGAGATACCTCCGGCGGGGTTGGCTCGGCCTCCCGCGACGACCCTCGCGACCGGGACCACGGGACCGGCAACGACGGGCCTCATGACGACCACGGGTCGGGGAACGACGGTCCGTCCGGCACGCTGCCGCGCGGTTCGCACGGCGGTGGCAACTGATCCTCAAGATCCTCGGTCCACGCGTGCATCCTGGGCGACTGCCACGATAGGAAGGGTGGGTGGATGCATCTGGTCGCCTCGAGTGACCGGTGCGGGCAGCGCTCTCGGAGAGGAAGGAACGCAGGCCGGGACGACTCCAGCGACCTCATCCCCCCGCGGCGGG
Source organism: Actinomycetota bacterium (assembly GCA_046726095.1). GTDB lineage: Bacteria > Actinomycetota > UBA4738 > UBA4738 > HRBIN12 > AC-51. The sequence continues at coordinate 3,341 of JBKOZW010000040.1, read as the reverse complement.
GAGCACCACGGTCTCCAACCCTCGAACCCCGCCGTCGCCCGGCCTTGCGGGAGGGCCGGCACCCTCGGGTGCCGGCCCTCCCGTCGCGTTCGACACCCACGAACTCGCGATCCGCCCCCTCACGGCCGTCAGCGAGCTCGTTCACGGGGGAGCGGCGAGCGCGCGCGCCCGCTCGACCTGTCGCCCGAGGTTGACCCGGAGCCGCTCGCGGAAGTCCTCCATCTCGCGCTCGTCGTCGTCATCGCCTGCGGGAAGCATCGGCTCGCCGAACACGATCGCGAGCCCCGGCCTCCACGGTCGCTGCCACGTGAGGCCCGACTTCGGCCACCGGCTCTGCGTCCCCCAAAGACCTACGGGTATCACCGGCGCGCCCGTCGGCATCGCGATCCTCGCGACGCCGCTCCGGATCCGGGTCAGCGCGGGCGGATCCTGGTTCACCGTCCCCTCGGGGGAGATCGCCAAGACGGCGCCGCCCTTGACGGCCGTGAGCGCAGCGTCGACGGCCGACCGGTCGCCCCCTCCGCGTTGCACCGGGATCTGGTCGTATCGACGCAGGATCCGTCCGACGACCCGGTGCCCGAAGAACTCCGAAGCGACGAGGAAACGGCTCTCACGTTTGATGTGCCGCGCCAGCTCGATCGCGAGGACGGGCCCGTCGAGCGCGCTCACATGGTTGAACGCGAGGATCGCGGGTCCGTGCAACGGAACGTGCTCCGCTCCGACTACCCGAAGCCGGAAGAGGATCCGGACGAGCGGAGCGACGATCGGGAGGCCGACACGCCACCAGCGGTTCAGCTCGCCCCCGGCCACGAGCGGCATGCTAGCGTCCGAGCCTATGGACGCGCTCGCGATCCGTGACCTCGTTGCCGCGCGTCGCGAAGGGTTCGTGGCGGCGCTCGAACAGATGGTGAACATCGATTGCGGATCGTTCAGTCGCGAAGGCGTCGATCGCATCGCGGACCTCTGCGAGAGGATGTTCCGCTCATCGAGATGGGCGGTCGAGCGAACCACCCCTGCCCGTGAGGACGGCGGAGCGGTCCTCGGCGACACCGTCGTCGGAACGATCGAGGGTGCCGGCGGCCCCCGCGTTCTCATGCTCGGGCACATGGATACCGTCTTCGATGACGGCGTCGCGTCGGAGCGACCCTTCGGCATCCGCGACGGCCGCGCGTTCGGTCCCGGCGTGAGTGACATGAAGGGCGGGTTGCTCGCCGGGTTCTTCGCCGTGGATGCCCTTCGCGAAGCGCGATTCGACGGCTTCGGACGCATCACGTACGTCTGCAACCCCGATGAGGAGATCGGCTCGCCGTCGTCCAAGGAACTGATCCGCCGACTTGCGACCGAGCACGATGCCGCCCTCATCCTGGAGTGCGCTCGGGCGAACGGCGACATCGTGTCGGCCCGCAAGGGCGTCACCGATTACCGGATCCGGATCCTCGGTCGTGCCGCCCACGCGGGGGTCGAGCCCGAGAAAGGCAGGAGCGCGGTGGTCGAGGCCGCGCACGAGGCGATCGCGATCGCGGCGGTGCACGGCCGATGGCCCGGTGTGTCGTGCAACGTCGGGATCCTTCGAGGCGGGACGCGGACGAACGTCGTCGCCGAGGAGGCGGTGCTCGAGGTGGATCTCCGGTCGCCCGAGCTTGAGACCCTCGAGGCCGCCGAGCGTGAGATCGAGCGGATCTGTGCCGAGCCCACGCTCGACGGTGTGACGGTCTCGGTTGAGTCCGACGGCTGGCACCGCCCGATGGAGAAGACGGCCGCGTCGCAGCGCCTCGTGGACGCGGCGGTCGCCGTTGCGGGCGAGCTGGGCTTCGATCTCCGCGACACCGCGACGGGCGGAGCGTCCGACGGGAACACCACCGCCGCGGCGGGATGTCCCACGCTCGACGGCATGGGCCCGATCGGCGGCGGAGCGCACGGACGCGACGAGTGGCTCGACCTCGAGAGCATCGTACCGAGGACGGCGCTCGTCGCGGGGGTGATCACGCGGCTATGACCGACGAGGGATGGCCGTTCGACGAGCTGCATCCCGACGCGTACCGGATGCTCGTGGAGGGCGTTCCGGCGATCCTCTACATCGATCGCCCGGACGATCTGTCGACCAACCTCTACACGAGTCCGCAGATCGAATCGCTCCTCGGCTATCCGCTCCACGAATGGATGGCCGAGCCGGAGCTCTGGAAGGGAGTGATCCATCCCGACGATCGCGACCGCGTCCTCGCGGCGAACGAGGCATCGAACCGGACGGGTGGGACCTACCTGGAGGAGTACCGCGTCCTGACCAAGGACGGACGAACGGTGTGGATCCGGGACGAAGCTGCCCCCGTGCGCGGCGCGGACGGCACGCTCCTGTACTGGCGCGGCGTGATCCTCGACATCACCCAGCGCAAGGAAGCGGAGGAACGGCTCCGCTGGAGCCTCGAGGTGCTGCGGCGGACCGTACAGCAACGCCGAGAGCTGGCCCGCCGCCTGCAGACCGCACAGGAGGCAGAACGCCAACGGATCGCGGCCGATATCCACGACGATCCGATCCAGGTGATGAGCGCGATCGACATGCGGCTGCAGATGCTCGCCGAGTTCCCCGAGAGCATCACGACCGAGGCGCTCTCGGGCATCGAAGCGGAGGTGCGCGGCGCGATCGAGCGGCTCCGGTCGATGCTGTTCGAGCTTCGGCCGGCGGCGCTCGACCGGGAGGGGCTCGTCCCCGCCCTTCGCCTTTACCTGGAGCGGCGCGCGAAGACCTCCGGGTGGGCGATCGAGGTCGCCGACGGGATGAAGCACCAACCGGATCCGGATCTGTCGGCGCTCCTGTATCGGATCGGCCAGGAGGCGATCGTGAACGTCGCGAAGCATGCGGGGGCGTCACGCGTCCAGGTCGAGGTGAGCACGGCCGGCGACGGCATCACGCTCCGGGTGCACGACGACGGGAAGGGCTTCACCCCCGACCTGGACGCGCCGCCCGCTCCGGGTCATCTCGGCGTGTCGACCATGGTGGAGCGTGCCGAACTCGCGGGCGGGTGGGCTCGGATCGTGAGCGCGCCGGGAGAGGGCGCGACCGTCGAGTGCTGGCTGCCGCTCGACGCGGCGGCGGGCGACCCCGCCTTGAGCGACTGATCGTCAGGCCGTCGCTTCGGCCCGGACCGCGCCCACCGCTCGACCCGTCGAGGGGTCGAAGTAGTGGAACCGATCCGGATCCAGCCTCAGCGTGATCGTCCCGGCCGGCTTCACGGACGTCCTCGCGTCGACGCTCGCGCAGAAGACGCAGCGGGATGCCTCCGACGCGAGCATGAGCTCATCGTCACCTTCCTCCGTCGTCGCGGCGCGGATCTCCTCGGCGCTCA
>JBKOZW010000039.1:0-6653 GCA_046726095.1 Actinomycetota bacterium | reverse complement strand
CACGACATGGACTACGCCGTCGCGGCCTACGGTCTGTACGACGCGCTCCTGGTCAACCCGGTCTACGACGGCATGAACCTGGTGGCGATGGAGGGGCCGACCGTCAACCGGCGCGGAGGGGTCCTGGTGCTCTCGCGGAACGCGGGCGCGTACGGCCGGCTCGGACGCCACGCGCTCCCGGTCAACCCGTTCGACGTGCGCGAGACCGCCGACGCGATCCAGAACGCGCTCGAGATGGACGAAGGCGACCGGCTGCGCCGGGCGCGGGGTCTGTCGCGAACGGTCCTGGCGCACACTCCCGCCACCTGGCTCGCGCAACAGCTCGAGATGCTCGACCGCGCGGTCCGGCTCCGAACCGTCGACGACTAGCGTCGCGGACACCGGCTCGCAGCGTCCTCCCAGGCGACTCCCAGACTCCCGTAACCTCTGGCTGCTCGGATACCGGCCACGAGCCTCCCGACCGAGGGCGGCCGAGAGGGAGTGCCTCAGATGACGCGCAAGACTCGCTGGATCGCAGGCATCGCGGCCGTCGTCGTGCTGATCGGAGCAGGCGCGGGTTTCGCTTTCTGGCTAGCCTTCGGCGGCGACGCGCCGCCTCCGGTCGCGTTCACGACGCCGTCGCCCTCGCTCCCGTCGGGATCGGCATCCGCGACCGGGACGTCCGGTGGCGTCGACGGGACATGGACGATCGACTCGACCTCCGGCTCGCTCGCGGACGGTTCGTCCACGTACGCGGGGTACCGCGTGCAGGAGCAAGTGTCGGGGATCGGCGCCAACACCGCGGTCGGCCGCACGCAGAGCGTCTCGGGCTCGATGACGATCGACGGCACGTCGATCACCGCGCTGGAGGTCACCGTCGACATGACGACGCTCGTGAGCGATCGTCCCCAGCGCGACGATCAATTGCGGGAGCGCGGCCTCGAGACCGATCGGTTCCCGACGGCCACGTTCACGCTCACCCAGCCGATCGAGGTCGGATCGCGGCCGAACGGCGGGGAGACGATCGAGCTCACGGCCGTCGGCGATCTCATGCTGCACGGCATCACGAAGCAGGTGTCGGTCCCGATCCAGGCCGAGATCACCGGCGACCGGATCCAGTCGATCGCCAGCTTCGACGTGGCGCTCGCCGACCACGACATCGACCCGCCCACGGGGGTGCTGATCCTGTCGATCGCCGACACCGGGACGATCGAGCTCCACCTGCTGTTCCAGAAGGCCTGAGTCGCTGGCCGAACCCTCGGATGGTTCTCAGGGACTTCCCAGGTTCCGGTGCTGCAGTGGTTGCGAACGAGACATGGAGGTGTTCGAGATGGATGGACCATGGCAAGGGAACCCTCCGGGGTACGTGCATCACGACGTGTGGTGGGGGTTCCTCCATCTGTTGCCCGTCGTCCTCCTCCTGGTGCTGATCGGCGTCGGGGTCTGGTCCGTGCTGCGGTACTCGTCGCGACCGGTCATGGCCGGCGGGACGGGAGGCGTTGGCGCGCCGCCGCGAGACGCGGCGGTGGAGGAGCTCCGCATCCGCTACGCTCGCGGCGAGCTCGGGCGCGACGATTTCGCGCAGCGGATGCGCGATCTCGGGCACCCCGACATCGCACCGGCACCGGCGACCGCGGGCCTCGACGACGCCCCGAGGCCGCCCGAGGGCGACGCGCCGGCTGGGAGCGGATGAGGTGATGACCGTGGCGGAGCGGACGGCGTCGGGCGGGCCGGCGGAGCCGGCCGCCGACGCCGTCCGCGTCCTGGTCGTCGACGACGAACCGGCGATCGCTGATCTGGTCGGCACGGCCCTTCGGTACGAGGGCTTCGACGTCGCGACCGCCGGGAACGGCCGCGACGTCCTCACGATGGTCGAGTCGTTCCGACCCGAGCTGATCGTGCTCGACATCATGCTGCCCGACCTCGATGGCTTCGAGGTGCAGCGCCGGCTCGCGGACCGCGGCCGCCGGATCCCCGTGCTCTTCCTGACCGCGCGGGACGCCACCGAGGACAAGGTGCGCGGCCTGACGATCGGAGGGGACGACTACGTGACGAAGCCGTTCAGCCTCGAGGAGCTGATCGCCCGGATCCGGGCGGTGCTCCGCCGAGCCGGCGAAGCCGGCTCGGCGGAGTCCCGCCTCCGCTTCGAGGATCTGGAGATGGACGAAGACACCCACGAGGTCTGGCGCGCAGGCCGCGCGATCGAGCTGACGCCGACCGAGTTCAACCTCCTCCGGTTCATGCTCGTGAACCCGCGCCGCGTGCTCTCGAAGGACCAGATCCTCGACCATGTGTGGCACTACGACTTCGGCGGCGACGCCTCGATCGTCGAGACGTACATCAGCTATCTGCGGAAGAAGGTCGATGCGGACGGCCCGCACCTGATCCACACCGTCCGCGGCGTCGGCTACGCGCTCCGGTTGCCCAAGGAGTAGCCGTGTCCCTGCGGGCTCGGCTCCTGATCGTCACGGTCGTGCTGGTCGCGGCGGGTCTGCTCGTGGCGAATCTCGCCACGTACCGCTATCTGTCGGGCTTCCTCGTGCAGCGGCTCGATCAGCAACTGCTGGCCGCTCAGCGCCCCGCCTTGTTCCGCCTTCAAGACTCCGGTCCCCCGATCGGCCCTGGACCGGGAGAACCGGACGTTCCGACAGGTTCCTACGCGGCGCTGATCGACGACTCGGGGCGGACGCTGAACGACCGGTTCTTCCCGTACGACGGCGACTACCCGCCGCCCGTGATCGAAGCTCGGATGCTCGGAACGGCCGAGCCCTCCTTCTTCACCACTCGAACGGTCGACGGGGAGGTCGCGTACCGAGTTGTGTCGCAACGAGCGGCTCCGAACGTCTCGCTCGTCGTCGCGACGCCGCTGACGGAGGTCCGGGCGACCCTTCGCCGGTTGTTGGGGGTCGAGCTCCTCGTGGGCATCGTCGTGCTCGGAGCCGTCGCGGCGTTCGCCCTGTTGCTCGTTCGCGTCGGCCTGCAACCGCTCGAAGGGATGGGAAAGACGGCGGGAGCCATCGCGGCCGGGGACCTGACGCGCCGCGTCGAACCAGCCGACGAACAGACCGAGGTCGGTCGGCTCGGGATCGCGCTGAACACGATGCTGTCGCATATCGAGTCGGCGTTCGAGCAGCGCCGTCGGTCCGAGGATCGCCTGCGACGGTTCGTTGCCGATGCGTCGCACGAGCTCAGGACGCCGCTCACTTCGATCCGTGGATACGCGGAGCTGTTCCGTCGCGGGGCCGACACGCGTCCGGAGGATCTCGCCAGATCGATGGCGAACATCGAGGCCGAGGCGGCGCGGATGGGCGTGCTCGTGGACGACATGCTCCTGCTCGCCCGTCTCGACCAGGGCCGCCCGCTCGAGCGCGGATCGGTCGACTTGACCGAGGTGATCACCCATGCCGTCGAGAGCGCGCGGGCGATCGAACCAGACCGGACGATCGAGCTCACCGCCGATGGTCCTGTCGAGGTGATCGGTGATGCGGGAAGGCTCCGGCAGGTCGTCGACAACCTCCTCGACAACGCGCGCGTCCACGCGCCGGGCTCGACCGTCCACATCACCGTTTCTCGAGAGGAACACGACGCGGTGCTGTTCGTCGAGGACGAGGGCCCCGGCATCGACCCAAGCGTTGTCGACCGTCTCTTCGAACGCTTCACGCGAGGGGATCCCTCCCGGTCGCGTGGGACCGGAGGTGCGGGCCTCGGTCTGTCGATCGTCGCCGCGATCGTCGAAGCGCACGAGGGGAGCGTGACGGCCGGGTCCGGGTCGGACGGCGGCACCGTGATGGCCGTCCGGCTCCCGGTCGACGGTCCCCAGGAAGCTCCGAAGCGCCCCGACGAGCCGAGTGACTGAAACCGCTGCCGTCGTCGCCCTCGGGATCGCGGGGCTCGAGCCCGTGCCGCGGCCTCCGTGCTACGAGAGCGTCCCGATCGCCGAGTCATCGCGTATGCGGCCCGATCCGAGCCGCATACGCCTCGGCGCACGCGCCGCGACCAGGTCGTCGTGGGTCACGACGACCAGCGTGACGCCGTGCGTGGTCCACAGCTCCTCGAGCAGCCCCACGATCTCGTCGCGTGTGTCCTGGTCGAGGTTGCCGGTCGGCTCGTCCGCCAAGATGACGTGCGGTCCCTTGACCAACGCGCGAGCGATGGCGGTCCGTTGCTGCTCGCCCCCGGAGAGCTCTCCGGGCAGGTGCTTCACCCGGTGATCGAGTCCGACCTCCGCGAGAGCCTTCGCCGCGCGCTCACGCCTCTCCGACCCGTGGACCTCGAGTGGGACGAGCGCCGTCTCCACGTTCTCGCCCGCGGACAGGGTCGGGATCAGGTTGAATGTCTGGAAGACGAAGCCGAATGCACGTGCCCGGAGGCGCGTGAGCTCACGTTCGGAGAGCCTTCCCAGTTCGCGTCCGTCGTAGGAGACCGTGCCCCCCGTCGGCCGGTCCAGCCCGCCCAACAGCTGGAGCAACGTGCTCTTGCCCTCTCCGGTCGGGCCCTGGATGGCCACGAACTCCCCGTCGCCGATCGTCAGATCGACGCCGTCGAGCGCGTCGACCCCCGCCTTGCCATCGCCGTAGTGCTTGCGGACGCCTTCCAAGATGTACATGTCGATCACCTTTCGTTCCGAGTCAGACGACCTGCCGCATGGCGTCGGCGGGACGCATCCGAGCCGCGCGCCACCCGCCGAAGAGCCCGGCGATCACGCCACCCGCGAGCGCGAGCCCGACCGCGATGAGCACGAGCCATCCGCTGATCGGCGCGTGCAAAGCGACCGAGATCGTTCGGGAGAAGGGGTCGTCGCCACCGGCCGATATCCTCGGCCCGAAGCCATCGCCTCCCGACACCGTGGCCGTGAGGCTTGGGGCGACCTTCGTGACCACCCAGGCGCCCGCGACCCCGATCGCGATGCCGATGGCGCCGCCCACGACGCCGAGCACCACCGTTTCCCCCATGATCTGGCCGACCACCCGGCGCGTCCGCCACCCGAGCGCTTTCAGCGTGCCGATCTCCCGCGTGCGCCGCCCGACGGCGGCGAGCGTCAACAGCGTTGCCAGGACGATCGCCGTGCCGAGCGCCGCGACCGACAGCCACGAGCCCAGCTTGCTCGCCAGGTTCGCTGCGCTCGAGAGGGATCCCGTCACCTGGTTGGCGAGGTCTGCCGACGTGGTGACGGTCGCGTCCGGGTCCAGGTCCTCGATCGCGCGCTTCGCCGCGTCGATCGTCGTCGAGCTGTTCGCCTTCACGTAGACCGTGTTGATCTGGCCCTTCTGGCCGGCGAGCGTTTGCGCCTTCGCGAGCGGCAGGTAGACATCGGAGCCGCCCGAGCCCTGCGCGGACGCCGCCACGATCCCCACGACCTCGAAGTCCGTCCCCCGGATCGTCAGCGTGTCGCCGACCGCCAGTTCTTTCTGGTCTGCGTAGTCGGCGTCGACGACCGCCACGGCTCGCCTGGCATCCTCCGTCGCCAGCGCGCGTCCCGACGTCACCTGGGTTCCCGAGAGGGGGCCGAGGCCGAGGTTCGAGGTGTCGACGCCCGCGAGCGACGACGACGAGATCTTCAGTTCCCCGGGGGTCACGGCGACCGACGGCTGGGCCTCGGTCGGGCCGCTCACGTTGGTCTGACCGCCGTCGCCGATGTCGAAGCTCGGCAGCTTCCCGTTGAGGTGGATCAGCGTGAGGTTGAGCCCGCCGACGGCGTCCGAGACCCCGTCTGCCTTCGCGATCGAGTCGGCCTCGGAGGCGTTGAATGATGCCTGGCCCGGGCCGGTCACGACCTGATCGCGCGAGACCTGCCGCGACTCGTCCCCCGCGCCGACCTGGAAGCCCGCTGGTCCCTCGCCGGCGCCGGAGCTCGTGACCGTGATGTCGGTCCCCACCCCGTAGAGGGAATGGAGGACGTCGCCCTGAGCCTGCTCGACCCCGCTCGCCATCGCGGAGACGGCGACGACGAGCCCGATGCCGACGGCGAGGCCGAGCGAGACGACGATCGCCTGACGACTCCTGCGTCGGAGCTCCCGGGACAGGTAGCGGAAGAACACGGCGGACCTCCTTCGTCGCACGGTTCGGACCGCGACAGTGGACCCCTCGAGCCTTGGAGGCGCGTGGGCCCACCCTGGGAGACACCTGAGCGTTCGAGTCCCGCCACGTCCACACCGAACGCTGTCCTGGGTCCCAGCTCGTCCTCAGGTCGAAGCGTTCCCATGGGTCCGCGAAAAGGGCCGCCGGCCGGCCGGCGCCGCAGAGGATCGGGATGGATCGTTCGAAGAGTTCGCGGTCGGTGAGGAGAGGTCTCACGCGCGAGGCGTGGTGGGCGCGCTCGTCGCGCTGCCTACGTGCTCGCTCTCGCTCCGGAGCGCGTCCCCTTCCGGGACCTCGGCCTCGCCGGCCGCGAACGCCACCAACCTGTCGACGTTGGGCCGAGCGACGAGCGATCCGGTCGTCCCGATCGATGCGGTGACATCGCTGATCGAGCGGGCGCTCGGCACCGCCTGATACGGCGATCCTCCTCGGGAGCCGCTAGCCCCCTCGAAGGCTGTTCATCACGCTCGTCGAGTGCACCGGCTCGGGCATCCGGCTGTCCGCGCCGCGCATCGCCTTCCAGAGGATCTCGTTCATGATCCGCATCGGGATCCGGTCGGGGACCGAGAGGTCGAGCCGGAGCGACTCCGCGACCA
>JBKOZW010000038.1:0-8860 GCA_046726095.1 Actinomycetota bacterium | reverse complement strand
ATCCAGGACGACCCCGACGCGATCGGCCAGGCGGCGATGGCCGCCGCACCCGGGTTAGACCCGGCCCGGGCTCAGGTGTCCGTCGCCCGGGCAGGCTCGCGCGGCGATCCCGTGGTCGTCCACGTCGCCTACGACGACCCCTTCCGCGTGCCGCTCGTCGCGTGGCTGCTGGGCTCGGGCGTGACGCTCACGGCCGACGCGGGTGCCCGGCAGGAATTCGGATGACCCGCGATCGCGGATCCGTCTCGGTGGTGCTCGCGGCCGGGGTACTCGTCGTGCTGGTGCTCACGATGGGGGTCGCCGACGTCGGGCGGGTCCTGATCGCGCGCTCGAAGGCCAGGACAGCCGCCGACGCCGCCGCGCTGGCGGCTGCGGAGGAGCTCGCGCTTCCAACGGGTCTCGATCCTGCGGCGCTGGCCGCCGAGTACGCCGCACGGAACGGTGCCGCCTTGACCGCGTGCACCTGCGAGGTGGGCACGTTCGAAGCCGACGTCGCGGTGACGGTCCGAATCGACGGTCTGCTGCTGTTCCCGGGCACGCGCGACGCCGTCGCGCGCGCCCGGGCTGTGGTCGACCTGCCGACGGGCTGACGTCTCACACCGAGTGCTGGTTCGCCAGGTTGGCGACGATGAGCGCCGCGAGGAGCAAGGCGATCGCCGCGGTCCGCACCGTCAGTGTGACGCGCCGGACGCTCCGCCGTTGGATCGCGATCGGGTCGTGTTCGGGGGCCAGCCGCCGGAACGAGTCGAACAGATCCGGCGCGTCGGCCGCGAGGACCTGCCGGAGTTGGCGCGGGATCGCCGGGCACTGCGCGGCCGCGAACACCTCCCCCTCGGGAGAGAAGCGCTCCGTCATGGCTACTCGAGCCGTCGCGTGCCCGGCTCCCGGACCAGCGGTGGGCGGTAACCCGGCTCGGCCCGCGCGACGAGGTACTCGATCGCGGCCCACAGCGTCTTCGAACGCGGGTAGAACCAGACCGGCACGGCGGCCAGGACCCCGATGCTCATCGCCAGGATCGGCGCCACCGGCACGACCGGAACGGTGAGCGCGATCCCGACCACCAGGACCACGAGCCAGAAGCCGATCGCGACGGTGTAGTTGAGGGCCATCGCTCCCAGGAACCCGCCCTCTTCCTTCTCGAAGCGCAGGTCGCACGTCGGGCAGCGGGACTTTAGCCGGAAGAAGCCGTCGAAGATGCGGCGCTGTCCGCATCGCGGGCAACGTTTCCGGAGCCCGCGGACCAGGACGCGCGCGGCGCTGGCTTCGGCGAGTCGGGGCTCCGTGTCCCGTTCGTTCGCTTCGGGGTCGAGCATCCCGTACGGGTTCACCGCCTCGCCTCCCTTCCTCTCAGGCTAGCGGCCCCGCCGGGGATGCGCGAACGACCCAGGACCAACGGCGTATCCCCTCGTCACGGGTCCGGTGTACCATCGCCGGACGATGCAGAAGAGGTCCACCGGCTCGTCGCCGTCGTCGCGTCTGCCGCTCGGCCGCTCCCGGCGGTCGCAGCTCAACGTGATCGACTACACGCTCGCCAAGCGCGCGCTGCTCCGGGACGCGCAGGTCGGGCTGCAGTCGGTCAACGAGCTCTGCGACGCGCACCCGGAGCTGATGCGCGCCGCCAAGCACGTCGGCGAACCGACGCGCGTCGACTGTCCCGTCTGCGGCAAGGACAAGCTGGTGCTGCTCGCGTATGTCTACGGGGACCGTCTGCGCGCCGACAACGGACGGGTCTGGTCGATCGACACGGGGATGCGGATGGCCGCCACCGACCCCACCGTCCGCTGCTACGTGGTCGAGGTCTGCCGCTCCTGCCAGTGGAACCACCTGCGGGAGACGTTCACCGCCCGCCGCTCGGCGACCGGCTGACCGCTCGCCCAACCTCCACGGAACCGCCACACGCCCTTCCACCTCGGGGAACGGCCGTTGCTAGCATCGGACAGCCGTGGCAACCGACTCCCGCCCGTCCACACGCAAGGACGGCTACGTCCCCCGACACGCCCCGCCCAAGGCGACGAAGAAGGCCTCGAAAGGGCGTTCCTTCCTCCGCCGGCGCTGGTGGCTCTTCGTCCTGCTGACCCCTGTTGTGGTGATGCTCCTGGGCACGCTGGCGCTCTACGTCGCCTACGCGCGGATCAAGTTGCCGGACAAGCTTCCGCCGATCCGCACGACCTATCTGTACGACCGGAACGGTGAGCCCCTCGCCACGCTGCACGGCGTGGTCGACCGAACGGTGATCCGTCTGTCGGCGATGTCGCCCAACATCCGGAACGCGGTCATCGCGACGGAAGACCACGACTTCTACAACCATCCCGGCGTCGACGTGGCGGGGATCGTGCGCGCCGCCTACACCGACCTGGTCCAGCGCGAGACCGTCCAAGGGGCCTCCACGATCACGGAGCAAGTGGTGAAGAACGTCTACGCGGGTTCATACGAGACCGACCCCGAGACCGGGCTCAGCGTCTACGTCCCGCCCGAGCGTTCGATCCAGGAGAAGGTTCGTGAGGCCCTCCTGGCGATCAAGCTCGAGAAGGAGCTCGGCAAGGACGCGATCCTCGCGCAGTACCTGAATACCGTGTACTTCGGCCACGGCGCGTACGGCGTCGAGGCCGCGGCGGAAACCTACTTCGGGAAGCACGCCAGCCAGCTCACCGTCCTCGAGTCCGCATCGCTCGCGGGAGTGCTCCACGCCCCGGAGCTCTACGACCCGATCGACCGCCCGTACGACAACAAGTTCCGCCGCGACTACGCCCTCGATCAGATGGTCACGTACGGATATCTCGATCCGACGGGGGCCGCCAAGCTGAAGGCGAAGCCGTGCTGCGGCACGGTGAAAGGGCGGAGCAGCGAGCGGATCTCGGCGCCGGGACAGGCCGAGTACTTCGTCGATTACGTCCGTCAGCAGCTCAGGGCCCGGTACGGGGAGGCGAAGGTCTACGGGGGCGGCCTGCAGGTCACCACGTCGCTCGACCTGGGTCTCCAGCGCGCGGCCGAGGGCGCGATCGCGCAGGAGTTGCCCGACCCGAAGGACCCGGCAGCGGCGCTGGTGGCGATGGATCCGACGACGGGTCAGATCCTCGCGATGGCCGGCGGCCGGAACTGGTCCAGGAACAAGGTGAACTTCGCGACGATGGCGGGCGGCTCGGGACGGGAGGCGGGTTCCGCCTTCAAAGCGTTCACGCTGGCCGCGGCGATGCAGGCGGGGTACAGCTTGAACGCTACGTGGAGCGGCCCGAACTCGATCACGATCGAGGACTGCCCCGATCCCACGTCGAGCGACGGGTATTGGCACCCCGTCAACGCCGAAGGCGCTGGCACCTACACCCTCGCCCTCGCGACGGCGCATTCGGTGAACACGATCTTCGCGCAGGTGATCGCGCAGCTCGGCCCGGAGAAGGTGGTCGACATGGCGCACGCGCTCGGCATCCGCTCGGACCTTCCAGCGGTCTGCTCGATCACGCTCGGCTCGGTGGCCGTGAACCCGCTCGAGATGACGAACGCATACGCGACCCTCGCGAACCATGGGACGCGGTTCTGGGCGACGCCGTTCGTCGAGGTCAAGAGCCCGGGCGGCAGGGTCGATCAGTCGATCGCCGAGCAGGGCCAGGAGGTGATCTCGTCGAACGACGCGGACCTCGTGACCTACGCGCTGCAGGGTGTCGTGCAGGGTGGGACGGGGTACGCGGCCGCGATCCCGCCGTACCCGGTCGCGGGCAAGACCGGGACCGCGAACGAGAACGTCGACGCATGGTTCTGCGGGTACACGGTGCAGATCGTCACGTGTGTGTGGATGGGATGGCCGCAGGGTGAGATCTCACTGGAGAACATCGAAGGGGTTCCCTCCGTGTTCGGCGGCACGATCCCGGCGGCGATCTGGCATGACTTCATGTCCGTCGCGATGGAAGGCCAGACGCCCGAGTCCTTCGACACGCCATCGTTCACCGGTCACACGATCGGACCGGAGACACCGGTCCCTCCGCCACCTCCGCCGAGCCCCTCGCCGTCGCCGTCCGAAGAGCCGAGCCCGACCCCCAAGCCCTCGAAGAGCGTGACGCCCTCCGCCACGCCCTCAGAGTCGCCCAGCCCCGACTCGACCCCGAGCGCGAGCGCCGCACCTGGCTAGGCGTCCGACGCCTCAGGACGGCGGAGCCGTCGTCACGAGAGCGAGATCCAGCGGGATCGTGGCCATCACCGCGGTGCCGCGGCCGGGCGTGGAACGGACCGCGAAGGTGCCGCTCGCGAGCTCGACTCGCTCCCGCATCGACGCGAGGCCGACGCGGCCCTCACGGAGGTGGTCGCGCACCTCGCCCGTCTCGAACCCCTTGCCGTCGTCCTCGATCTCGACGCGGAGCTGCGACTGGTCGGTCTCGACGTGCACGATGACGCGGGTCGCGCCCGCGTGCTTGCCCACGTTCGTGAGGGACTCCTGGACGACCCGGAACGCGAGCGTCTCCAGATCCTCGGGGATCGAGTGCACGATCGCCCCCGAGAACTCGGTCTCGATGCCTTGGTCCGTACCGAACCGCAGCAGCGATTCCCGGAGCGCCGGCATCAGGCCGCGCTCCTCGAGCACTGGCGGGCGGAGGCCGGCCATCAATCGGCGGAGGGAGTCGGCCTCTTCGGCGAGCTCCTGACGGATCTTGGCCAGGATGTCGAGGCCTCGCTCGATGTCGCCCGCCTTGATCATCAGGAGCGCGGCTTCCAAGGAGAGCGATGCCGCCGATACGCCCTGGACGGGCCCGTCGTGGAGATCGCGCGCGATCCGGTTCCGCTCCTGTTCGATCGCCGAGTTGGTCCGCCGCAGCAGCCGGGTTCGGTCCTCGTCGCGATCCTGGAGGAACTGGAACAGCGACCGGATCGTCTGGTCCGCGACCTTCGCCGCGGTTACGTCGCGGGCGAGGAGCAGGCGGCGCGGAGGGTCGGTCGGGACCTGCGAGATCCGCGACTCGATGAACAGGGGCTGGCCCTCATGGCGCTGCAGCTCGGCTTGGCCGGTCTCCGGCAGCCGAGCGAAGGACGGGTCGGCTCCCTGCACCGAGGCGGCGACGGCGGACCACGGCTCGCCCTCGATC
The DNA here is from genome assembly GCA_046726095.1 of Actinomycetota bacterium. Classification (GTDB taxonomy): domain Bacteria; phylum Actinomycetota; class UBA4738; order UBA4738; family HRBIN12; genus AC-51. The sequence continues at coordinate 3,791 of JBKOZW010000038.1, read as the reverse complement.
GCGGTCCGGTCCATCCCGACCATCCGCGCGAAGGCATCGTTCGCGCGGACGATCACGTCGTGTTCGTCCAGCTCGACGAAACCGTCGACCGCCGCGTCGAACACGAGCCGAAGGTGCTCCTCGGAACGCCGGAGCGTCTCGTTCGTCTCGCGGACACGTTCGAGGGCCATGTCCGCCTCTCGCAGCGCGTGCTCCCGCCTCGTCAGCGCCTCCTCCACGGCGTGGTGCGCCTGGGTGCTCGCGACCTGGTTCGCGACGACCCGGGCCGCGATCCCGCCACCGAGGAGCACGATCAGCAGCGTGGATTGGAACGTCCCGATCGCCTTCATGTTGCCCAGGACGGCGACGCTCGTGAGCGCGCCGCACGCGGCCACGATCGAGATGCTGCTCAGGATGGGTCGCGCCAGGCGGAGGCGTGTCCGCGGCACCTGCACGCCGTGCGGGACCAGCGTGAGCACGGCGGCGAGCAGCAGCGGGCTGAGGACGAACACCACGATCACCCATGGGTCGCCGGAATCCGCGCCTCCCCGTGTCCAGTCCCATCCGAAGATCACCGTCGCGATCGAATAGGCGGCGAACGCCAGGAACTGCAGCAGGTGCGAGGTGGTCGGTACCCAGAGGGTCAGTGCGGCGAAGTTCGTGAACTGGGACGAGGCGAGGATCGCGATCACGCCCGCGGATGCCGACGCGGTCGCGTGGGCATCCGCGGGCCTGATCAGGAGGTAGAGGATCGACGCCACCGAGGCCGCGATGAGCATCACGTCGATCGCGATCTCACGCCGGTCGCGGACGTCGAAGTGCGCTCGGAGCTCGTCGCGCATCGCCATCGTGAACGGGATCAGCAGCACGAGGAGGAGCGCGTCTCCGGGCCGCGGGCGGATCGACGTCATCGACGTGATGCCGAGGACCAGGAACAGGAACGACACGCCAGCGATGAGGTACATCGCCCACCCGATACCGGCCGCGCTCGGCCACGCGTCCTCCTCGCGTGCAGCCCTCCGGATCAGGACGCCGGCGACCGACGCGGCCAAGGCAGAGGCACCTGCGCCGATGACCGCCTGCGCGTGCGTCCCGGATCCGGCCAGCGCCGTCGCCGCGATCCCGACAACGGCAGCCAGCGGGAGGACGGCCGCGACGCCGGGGATCGGCCGACGAGTGGTCGTCGCGTCCATGACCGTCCATCATGGCCGAACGTCATGCCCGGCTCCATCACCCAGACGGTCGAGGCCGTCGGTCCGATGGACTAGCCCGTGAACGTGAGTCGGGCTATTCGATGAGCCGGCGCCGGAGGGCTTCGGCGACGGCCGCGGTGCGATCGGAGGCACCGAGCTTCTCGAAGATGTGCTCGAGGTGGGTCTTGACCGTGTCCGGCGAGATGTACAGGCGTTCCGCGATGTCGCGGTTGGTGTGCCCGAACGCGAGGAGCTGGAGCACCTCGATCTCGCGCGCGGTGAGGGTCTCGGCCTTGCGGTCGCGCTCCTTGGCGGTGGACAGCTCCTCAGCGAGCGCGACCACGAGCTGGGGATCGATCACCATGTTCCCGCCCGCGACGAGCCGCACGGTCTGGATCAGGTGCTCTGCATCGCGGGCCTTGAGGACGTAGCCGCGGGCTCCGCTCCGGACGGCCTCGACCACGAATTGCCGGTCGTCGTACGCGGTGAGCATGATCACCCCGACCTTGGGATGCTGGTCGCGGATCACCCGGGCGGCCTCGAGACCGTCCATCTCAGGCATCCGGATGTCGATCAGCGCGATGTCGGGGTTCTCGTTGCCGACGAGCTCGAGGAGCTCCTTGCCGTTCGATGCCTCGCCGACGACCTCGATGCCGTCCGCCATGTCCAGGTAGCGGCGAAGCCCCTGGCGCACGAGCGAGTGATCGTCCGCGATCGCGACCCTGATCGTCACAGGCTCCTCCGTCGGCCGGTGCACATACGTCCCGAAGGAGCGGAACCCCCCCGGGTCGCGGCAATCCTAAACGGTTTCCGGCGGCGACGAGAGCCGGGGTGCGGGCCCCGTGTCGTCAGAAGAGGGGCTGCCAGTTGACGAACAGGAAGGCCAGGATGCCGAAGCCGGCCGCGAACGCTACCAGGAACGCCGACTCGGGTGGTCGGCGTCGCTCGGCCGCGATCGCGAACCCCCAGAACGCAGGGAAGACCACGGCCATGAAGCGTGGCGTCGATGTCAGCGGCCGCGGATCGTACGTGAAGGTCAGTGGGATCACGACGCTGAGCGCAGCGTAGACGCTGTAGGTCAGAGGCACCCGGAACGCGGCGACCGTGATCCCGGCGACCGCGACGCCGACCACGACGACGTCGATCAGCCACCACTGCTGCTGCTCCCATGCCAGACGCAGGGCGTCCCACACGGCGGTCAGGGGGAAGGTCGGCTCGCGCTGCCAGTTCCGCTGCGCGTCCAGGGGAGCCCAGAAGTCCTGGAACCGGAGCTGCCAGTACGCGAAGTAGGCGAGCGGCCCGAGCGCGACGCCCAGCGCTGCGGTGAGCCGCGGCAGCAAGAGGCGCCCCTGCCTCCACTGCCGGAAGGCCTCGACCGTCAGGGCAACGATCAACAGGACGCCAACGTTCCGCGTCATCGCCGCGCCGGCCCCGGCCACCGAGGCCCACACCCATCGGTTGCGCCGCGCGAACCAGAACGCGCTGATCGACAGGAGTAGGAACAAGGGTTCGGTGTACGGAGCCAGGAGGAAGAAGGCGGTCGGGAAGAAGGCGCAGAACAGCACGGTCCGGCGGGCAGCCTCGTTCCCGAGCTCCAGCCTCGTGAGCGCGTGGAGCATCAGGAGGGCCCCGAAGAACGCAGCGTTGCCGACGACGAGGGCGCCGCCGAGAGGCCCGACGCCGGGGACCCGGTCGACGATGCGGATGGCGAGCGGGTAGAGGGGGAAGAACGCCGCGCTGCCATCGCGCGGGGCGTATCCGATCGTCGCGAGCCGGAGGAACCAGGCGGCGTCCTGTCGCTGGGTCGCCGTGAAGAGCATGTGCCAGCCGTGCTCCAGCACCGGCGCCGGGAAGCCTGCATCGGTCGGCGGCTGGCCCGGGGGGAGCGCGAGGACACCGCCGCCGGCGACCGAGATCGCGAACAGCAGGATCCTGGCTCCCAGGAAGGCCCCCGCCGCGTCCCTGATCCCGTCGCGGATCCGGATGTCGTGCGTGGTCGCGTCCGCGCTCACGCGGTCACCGGGCTCGCGCGTGCCGGGGATCGCCACCCGCGCGTGCCGAGCGCCAGGACGGGTGACTCTTCGCGGAGCCAGATCACGAGGCACCAGACCAGGATCGCGGTCCGCACGAGGACCGCGAGCTCGAACGACGACTCCTGCGAGGTGATCGGGCCTCCCGGCTCGTAGACGGGGAAGAACTCGCGGAACCGGGTCACGAACACGGCCACGTCGGCCAGCTCGAACGCGGCGAAGGCCGGCCAGCTCGGGAGAGCCAGCGCGAACCACGGGAGGAGCCACAAGCTGTACTGCGGCGAGTAGACCTTGTTGGACAACAGGAAGCAGGCCACCAGCGGGAACCCCAGCGTCCACCGGGCGAACCCCGGCTCGCGGATCGTCTTGAGAACGAGGATCAGACCGAAGCCGAGGACGAAGACGATCACGGACCAGAGGTTGATCACGCCCGTGGACAGGCAGGCGGTGTCCCAGTGGCGGCATGCGATGTACCAGAGGCTGTCGAAGTCCGCGACGCGCCCGGAGTTGAAGCGGAAGAACTCGAACCACGCGCTCGGTGCCGCGATCGCGAACGGCAGGTTCACGGCGATCCACGTCCCGACCGTCC
>JBKOZW010000037.1:0-13126 GCA_046726095.1 Actinomycetota bacterium | reverse complement strand
GAGCGCCTCGGGGACCATCGACATCCCGACCACCGTCGCGCCCAGCCGTTGCAGCATCCCGACCTCGGTCGGCGTCTCGTAGGCGGGGCCGCTCATGGCGGCGTAGACGCCGGGAGCGGCCCGGATCCCCAGCGCGTCCGCACGCTCGATCGCGAGATCCGCGATCGAGCGGTCGTAGACCTCCTCCGCGCTGATGAACGCGGGCATCCCATCGGCGTAGCGCCACCCGTGAAGGGGCGAGGTCCCCATCATGTTGAGGTGGTCCCGCAGGACGATGACGGACCCGGCCGGGATTCCCGGCTCGAGCCCTCCGACCGCGGCGGTCAGGATCATGGTCCCGGCGCCGAGCCGGCGAGCGAGCCGGGGAAGGAGCGCCGGGACGTCCATCCCGTGACCTTCGTAGTAGTGGACGCGACCGCTGAAGGCGGCGACCGGGACCCCGGAAAGCCGACCGATACTGAGCGTGCCGGCGTGTCCGGGGACGCCGGGGGGTGGGAAACCCGGCAGCTCGGTGAACGCGAACGTCGCTTCGGCCCGGAGATCCTCTCCCAGGGCCGGCCCGAGCCCGGAGCCCAGGATCAGCCCGATCGACGGAACGAGATCCGTCCGATCCCGGACGACCTCGGCTGCGCGCGCGGGCAGATCATCGTCGGGGCCGGGGTACCCCGAGGTCACGACGTCCCTGCGAGCGCCGCCTTCAGGCGGTCGATCACGGCGACCGGGGTCGGATCCACCTCCCGACGGAGCGCGACGTAACAGCTCGTGAAGTCGCCGACGATCACGAGCCCGAACAGCGTCGCGAGCGGCGACCGCGCGTCGACCTGGACCTCGTCGTACACCGCTCCCGCCTCCCGCGCGATGCCGGCCGACAGGGGGAACCGCGCCGAGATCTCGGGTGGCTCCCCGCCGTGACGGAGCCCGATCACCGCGCACCGCCCGCCGTACGGCGAGGTCCATCCGACGACCTCGTTGTGATCGAGCTCGCTCATCGCCGACGCGAACGCCGGCACCTTGCCGTTCTCGTTCATCTGCGTCTTCCAGCGCATCGCCGCCACGGACGCGACGCCGTCGGTGCCCCAGACGACGGGGATCCGGTCCCCGATCGTGTCGGCGAGGGCCTTCGCGCGGTTGCGATCGACCGGGATGTCGGGACCGAGCTCCGAGACGGCCCGTTCGAGCTCGCCGACGACGTCTGCGACATCGTCGGCGAGCCTCGGGAGGAGACCTGCCGCCTCGAGCGCGCCGAGCATCGCGAACGTCAGGTGACCGACGGCGGCGCGCGGCTGGAAGCCGCCGGGCACCCGAACGGCGGCCAAACCGCGCGCCGCGCACTCCGCGCCGAGCGTTCCCCCGCCGGTGACCGCGAGGATCCGACACCCTCGCTCGACCGCTTCGTGGAAGGCACTCAGCGTCTCGGCCGTGTTGCCCGAGTAGGAGGACACCACGACCAGCGTGTGGGGGCCGGCGAACTCGGGCAGGATCGGCGAGCGGTTCACGTCGACGGGAACCCCGAGCCGCTCACGGAACGACGCCTTGAGTACGTCGCCGGCGACGGCCGACCCGCCCATGCCGCAACCGACGACCGACGTGAGACCGTCCAGGTCCGGCAGGCCGGCGGCGGCGCGGCCGTTCTCGTACGCCTCCGCGACGTGCGAGGGGAGCGCGGCGACGGCGCCGAGCATGTCCGAGGGATCGGCCGAGCGTAGCGCCACGGCGTCGTCGAGGTCGATCACCGCTTGCCCGCCGCCGGCTTCTCGGCCTCGTCGATCAGCATCACGGGGATGTCGTCGCGCACCGGATACCGGTACCCACAGGTCCGGCAGACGATGACCTGCTCATCCTCGTGGTAGTCGATCGCACCCCGGTCGTTGGGACAGACCAGGATCCGCAGCAGCTCCGGGTCCAGCGTCACGTCGTTCCCTCCTCAGGTCCTGATCAGGTCGAGCACGATCGCCGTCTTCTCGGCCAGCAGCTCGGGCGTCTTCGCCTCGACGTTGAGCCGCAGCAGCGGTTCGGTGTTGGATGCTCGTACGTTGCACCACCAATCCTGGTACTCCACCGTCAGCCCGTCGAGACGGTCCTGCGCGCCGTGGGAAAGCGCGGTCGCGATCCGCTCGATCCGGCCGGCTTGATCGTCGACCCGGGAGTTGATCTCCCCGGAGTCGAAGTACTTCCGGAAAGGGGCGAGGACCTCCGAGAGTGGCCGGTCAGCCGCCGAGAGCTCGCCGAGCACGACGACCGCAGCGATCAGTCCGGAGTCGGCCCGGTAGTTCTGCCGGAAGTAGTAGTGCCCGGAGTGCTCCCCTCCGAAGATCGCGCCCGTCTCGGCCATGACCTGCTTAATGAAGGAGTGTCCTACCCGCGTGCGGACCGGGACGCCTCCTTCGGCCCTGATCGTCTCTGGAACGATCCACGAGCAGATCAGGTTGTGCACGATCTTGGCACCCGGCTCCTGGCGGAGCATCGCGCGCGCGACGAGGGCGGTGAGGAGCGAGCCGGAGACATCTTCGGCCCGCTCGTCCACCAGGAAGACGCGGTCTGCGTCGCCGTCGAACGCCAGTCCGACGTCTGCCCCTCGGTCGAGGACGGTGCCCTTCAGGTCCCGTTGGTTCTCCGGGTCGATCGGGTCGGCGGGGTGGTTCGGGAACGTCCCGTCGAGCTCGGCGTACAGGTGGTGGAGGGTCACGGGGAGGCGTGCCATCACGGCGGGGACGACGAGGCCTCCCATGCCGTTCCCCGTGTCGACCGCGACGGTCAGCGGTCGCATCACCTCGACGTCGACGAACGACAGGACGTGCTCGACGTAGGCGCCCAGTAGGTCTCGGTGTTCCAGGCGACCGACGGCGGGACCCAACCCTGCCTCCCCACGCTCGACGAGCGCCCGGATGTCGCGCAGCCCGGACTCCTCTCCGACCGGACGCGCGCCAGGGAGACAGAACTTGAGCCCGTTGTAGTCCTTGGGGTTGTGGCTGGCCGTGATCATGATCGCCGGGAGGTCCAGCGACCCACTCGCGAAGTAGACGAGGTCGGTCGACGCGAGGCCGAGGTCGACGATGTCGGCACCGCGTGAGCGCGCTCCGTCGGAGATCGCCTCCGCGAGCTCGGGCGACGAGAGCCGAGCGTCTCGCCCGAGCAGGATCGACGGCAGGCCCGTCCAGTCGGCGAAGGCGGCGCCGATGCTGCGGGCGAGGTCGGCGTCGAGGTCGTCGGGAACGACCCCGCGAACGTCGTACGCCTTGAAGACCCGGTCGAGATCCCGGACGGTCACGGAGCGGCATCCTATCGGAGCCCGATCCGCGGGCGATCCGGATGCCGTGCTTGGGGGGCTACCTCTTGACGACGAGGTCGATGACCGACGTGAGCGGTACCTGCTCGCCCTCCTGGAACCACCACTTGGCTTCGCAGAGGTGGCAGGTGGAGAAGGAAAGGTCCCGGTCGCCCACGGTCATCGAGATCGAGATGAGGTCACCCTGCCTGCAGGTCGGACAGGAACCGCTGGTCTCACGCATAGGGGAAGTTTCGGCCGCGGAGGCCCGCCGGACCATAGCTCATGGCCGTCATCTCTGGGCTGGGCCGCAACGTCTCCGGATGGTCCCCGGGGACGCGCATGACGACCCCGACCGGGGGACGGTCGATGCGCCCTTCGTCGGAGGCCGGCACGACCCGTCGTTCGGAGGCTCAGACCGCGATGGAGGTTGTCCGCCGGTCGTGCACGACCCACCCGACCGGTGGGGTCATCCGCGAGACGTGCTCGTCACAGAGGTCGAGCAGGTTGGGGTCGCGCTCCGTGAGCAGATCGTCCACGACGACGGCGCGCTCCGCGTACAGGAGGGACACGGTCGCGATGGGCTCGTGGCCGCACCGCATCTTGGCGCAGGCTCGCATGGCGGGAGCCTAGATCACACAGGTGTGATTTCAAGCATCCCCGGGCGAGGATCAGGTGTCCATCCCCGGTGGGGTGTCCCAATACGCGGCATCGGCCGGACGATGCCCCACGATGAGCACGTGCGCCCCGACCGGCACCATCGGATACAGCGCAACGACGTCGTCGTTGTGCATCCGGATGCAGCCGTGGGACGCGTACCGTCCGATCGACGCATCGTCGCTCGTCCCGTGGATCCGGATCAGGCCGGGCGCCGTGATGTACAGCGCGCGCGGGCCCATCGGGTTGCCGGGGCCCGGGCCGACCACGAGCGGCTCACCCGCCCCCCATCCATCCGGCGCGGGGTTGTGCCAGGTCGGGTCGACCTGCTTGTCGTAGATCGTCCAATCGCCGTCGGGTGTCGTGAAGCCGGGCTTCGCCGTCGCGACGTCCCACGACCGGATCACGTGGAAGCCGTCGTAGAGATCGAGCTCGTTCCGATCGAGGTTGACCACGATCGTGCGGCCCAGGCTCGAGTCCGTCACCTTGGGGTCGACGTCCCGCACGCGCAGATCCAGGGAGTCCCGACCGCGGTCGAGCGCATGGCGGATCGAGGAGACCGCCGAAGCCTGTGCGAGCTTGGTCCCATCCTTGGCGTGCACCATGACGATGTCCGACGCATCCGAGGTGATCCCGATCGCGGCGTTCCGCGGCGCCACGGCAACGTCCTTCGCGATCCGGGCAACCCAGTCCGTGACGCCTGCTCCCGCCGTGCGGTAGTCCAGCGTGACGTCGACGCCGATCGACTCGTCACGCAGGCGATGCCAGGCGCGCGAGAAGGTCCCCAGATCGTTCGCGGCGGCGAAGGCACCGTCGACCGCGTCCGAGATGGCCGCGCGCCTGCCCAACGCTCCCAAGGTCGTGGTCCAATGGTCGTTGCCAACCGTGACGGTGAACTGGGTCTCCAGCTCGGTCCCGGCCACATCCCGCACCGCCCGCTTCGCGTCGGCCCGCGTCATCCCCCCGACGTCGACGCCCGCGACCCGGACCCCGGGGAGGATCCGGTCCGCGTGGCTCATCTCGTAGCGGTACGCGGCGTATGCGACACCGCCGAAGACGAGCAGCAACGCACCGACCGCCACCGCGACGATGGCGACGATCGCGCCGTTCCGGCGCCTCTGCGAGTGTCGACCTCTGGCCATGGGGAGGATCCCGTCAGGATTCGGTCCGATGATACCCATCCGGGCGACCCGCACTCACAGCGAGGCCTCGTACGCGGGGACAGGCACGCCGACGGCGGACGCGTAGGAACCGAGTCCGTGCTTCCCGCCCGACGTGGACGTCCCGAGCGCGACGACGTTGCCGCTGGCCGTCACGAGGACGGACGCGCCGGGCGCCTGCTGGAGGAATCCGGGTGGGGCAGCCGCCGTCCGGCCGGGCGAGACCCTGATCGTCGTCTCCGGGCCCATCTCGCCCGTTCCCCGCCTGAGGAGTCGGAGGGTGACGTCGACCGCAACTCCGCCCGGATTCACGACCACGATGCCCGGGTGGGCCGGGCTCGAGGTGAGCGTTGGCGTCACGACCCACGCGGGCGCGGGCGATGGCGCGCCCCCGGTCGCGGCGGCGTCGCCGACGCCACCGGCGGCGCGCAGCGCGGCGACGATCGGCACACCGCCGTCCGACGCGACGTCCACGGAGGAGGCGCCCGTGGAGATGATCTCGTAGCCGGATGTGGACGCCCCCGGCTGTTGCGTGTCGGCCGCGGTGCCCGCGCCGATCGGCGGCACCGGGACCGACAGGAGCATCGTCGTGAGCTGAACGCCCGCCGTGCCTGGCACGAGGACCTGGAGCATGGATCGCCCCGCGCCTTGCGCGACCGGGAGGAACCACATGGGCGACCCACCGGCGGACGCGAGGACGGAACGGATGCCGCCCTCGGAGCTGTAGCTGAGGCTCGCGGCCGCGACGCGGCCGCGACTGACGTCCACCTCGACGCCTACGATCGGCTGGCCGAGGAGCTTCCCCCCAACGTTGAGCGACATGCTCCGCCCGGGCTCGAGGGTGATGTCCGTCCAGTCGGCGCTGCGGACGGGAGGGAGCCTGGGGCGGAACAGCGCGACGTCGAACACGGCTTCGACCGAGTACGGGTTCATCAGGACGAGGTGCGATCGCTGCCGTTGTTCGGTGTCCGAGTCGACGACGTACCATGACCGTGCGCCGCCCGGCGCGCATGGCTCGGCGCCGAGCCCCGGCGTCGACGCGCCGCCGGTCACGACCCATCCGGCGGCGACCCATCCACCGAAGACCTCCACGTAGGTGGCGTCCGCCGTCGAATCGGATCGGACCTCCTGCAGGACCTCATGACCCGCGGGCACCGTCAGCGTGATCGGGGGCGCCGAGGCCTCCGTGCCGAGCTCGGTCAGACGGACGTCGACCGGCGTCGATCCCGGATCGGCGAGCGCGATCCAACCCCTCCACGCCTCGCCGCCGCCGTGCGGGCAGAGCCAGACGCTCGACACGGCGCTCCCCCGGACGGCGGCCGCCGGGTTCTCGGGGCCCAGACGCTCGGCCGCGGCGGCGCCGACGATCACTATGCCCGCGAGCACGAGCGCGAGGGCGCCGCGTCCCAACGACCTCATCGAGGCTCCGGCATCATCGGGACACCGGCTTCCGGGTGATCCATAGGGCTGCCGCCCACACGACGGCGAGCAGCCAGGCGGCGACGGTGCTCGGTAGTTGCGACCCGTAGCGGATGTCGACGGTGCTCGTCTGGACGGGGAACGACGTTGCCCATCCGAAGGCCACCGCAGGCTCGCTCCCATCGGAGATCGTCCACGAGCCGTCGAACTCGGTCGAGACGAGGGCGAGGTTGCCGTCGGCCGCCGGTCCCGACCACCCGCCCTCCACCTGGGTCAGCGGCGAGGCGGGGGCGGCCGTAAGGTGCTGTATATCCCTCAGCAGATCCGAGCTGATGATGCGGGCCGTCCGAGGATCGGCCTGAAGGACGCTCGCCGGAGGAAGTGCGACGTCGTTCTGCCAGATCGCGAGGCCCGCCTGCGGCACGGCGTCCAGATCGACCTGCGCATCCAGCCGCGCGCGAGCATCGACGCCCATCTCATCCTCGTTCGCCACGACGTACCGGATCCCGAACGGGGCGAGCAGCGCGCCCCCGTGGATCGTCGTGCCCGACAGGACCTCCTGGAGGGCCTCACGCATCGCATCGACGCCGGGTCCGAGGAGCGGGCGGGCGGTGTCGATCGCGACCGCGCCGACCCGCGTCGTGAGCCCGTACCTGAGCGTCGCGGGGCCGGCCTCGACGACCCCTTGCGGATCGCCTCCCGGAGCCGGGAACGACCGACCGTCGTCATCGCCGACCCACAGCACGCGGAAGGCGCCCTTCGACGACGAGTCCACCACCGCCCACGCGGCAGGGATCCGATCGGGTCCGCCGATCGCCCACTCGGCGGTCATCGCCGCCACCGCCTGAAGGACGATCCCTCCGGCGAGGACGACCGTCAGCAGGGCGGTCCCGACCTGTCGGAAACCGAACGCCTCCCGCTCCAGGCCGCCGAGCGCGGACGTCAAGCCGAACGCGACCAGGAACGCCTCCGCCGTCGCCGTCATCGCGAGGTAAACGGGCGCGTTGCTGACCGGCGCCGGGATGTACCCGGCCGAGGAGAGCCAGGACAGCGCGAGTCCGACCGTGGCCACGATCGCTGCGCGGGTGGCCGGCCCTCTGCGCTCACCGCTCGCCAGCCCGAAGCCCAGCACAGCCGCGATCGGGAGGAACAGCGCCGGCGCCCACGTCGCGGGGCCGTCGTCGAACGTGAGTCGGAGCAGTCGCCACGGATCCGCCGCCCCGAGCTCCGAGCCGAGCGTGGAACCGCCCCCCGCGAGGAGGGCAGGAACGAACGGGAACAACAGGACGGCCGAACCGACGAGCGCCAACCCGACCACGATCGCGCCTCGCAGACGAGCCGACCCGATCGCCAGCTGCACCGCCGTCATCGCGCCCACGGCCAACAGGACCCCGGGGACGAACGCGGCGCCGACGGCGATGGTCACGGCCAGCCCGGCGACGAGTCGCCATCGTCCGTCCGGAGGCTCGTCTCGGGCGAAGGCCACCTCCAGCCGCTCGGTCAGGGCCGGCAAGACGGCGAGCGCGACGAGCAGGGCGATCCGCCCTTCCGAGAACGCGGAGAGCACGACCGCCGAGAGCCCGTACGCGCCGGCCGCGACGACGGACGGACCGGTCCGCGCGGTCAGGCGTACCGCCGCGCGGTAGCACAGGACCGCGACCAGGACGGGTCCCGCGGCGACCATCACCTTCTGCGCGAGGATCGTGCTGCCGAGCAGCAGGGTGGAGAGCCCGCCCATCGCGGCGAGGGCAGGGCTGGCGGCGAGCGTCCCGCCCAGCGGCGTGGTCCGGTACGCGGAGACCAATTCGGCGAAGAACCCGGACGCGCTCGCCGGGAACGTGGGGATCGCTCCGCCATAGAGCCGTCCCGTGCTGAAGAGTCCGCGGAAGGAGAGGCCGGCGACGACGATGGCCAGGAACGACCCCACGATCACGGGGTGTGCCGACACGAACGAGACCGTTCGTTGGCGTAAGCGTGTCGCGGTCCGCTCGCCGAGCTCATCTACTTCGAGCTCGCGCTGCTCCTCGAGGATCCGCTCAGCGGTCATGAACCAGCGGGCGAGGCGTAACCCCGCCGATTCGGTGAATCGCCTCAGTTCGTGATCGCGGACGCGTCGATGCTTCTGGACAGCTCGGCGGGCATGCAGTGTGCTCGGCAGATGCGCGATGTTCCACCAGATCGCGGCGAGCACGTCGTACGCCTCTTCGAAGCGTCGCGACAGCGTCAGGAAGACGAGGCGAACGAGCGACAGGAGGGTTCCGAGCGGGAGGATCCACAGCAGCGTCGCGCGTCCATCGTTCTTCAGGACGGAGGCGAGGGCGGCGCGGTCCTCCTCGTATCGACGGCTCCGCTGCGTGCCGGGGCCGTCGTCGCGCTCGGCGACCCCCGCATGCCGGACGCGGGCGAGCGGCGTCATCAGGACGCTCCAACCGGCGAGTCGGACACGCCAGCACAGATCGAGATCCCCGTCGTCGTCACCGAGCCGCTCGTCGAAGAGGCCGGTCGTCTGCCACACATCGCGCGCGACGAGCATCGCGCAGGAGTCCACCGACAAGACCTCGAGCACGCGGTCGAACTGACCCTGGTCGATCTCGTCATCCTGGAGCGGCGAGTACGGATGACCGAACCGATCCGCGGACCTCCCGACATCGCGCAGACGTCGTGGGTGGTCCCAGTCGACGATCTTGGCGCCGACGATGCCGACCCGTTCCGCGCCCTCGAGGGTGGTCGCCTCGACGAGCCGGGTGACGGCCTCCGGGTCGAGCGCGGCATCATCGTGGAGCAGGAGCACGAAATCCGCGCCGCCGGCGACCGGATGCGAGACCGCATCGGCGAACGATCGCGAGAGTCCGACGCGTCGTTCGTGGCGGATCACGCGACCCTCGCCGAGCGCCTGCACGAGAACCTCGTTCGACCCGTCGGTCGACGCGTCGTCGATTGCGAGGACGCCGAGCCGCGGATACGTCTGCGCAGCGAGCGCTTGCAGGCACTCACGGAGCCGCTCGCCCGCGTCTCGGGCCGCGAGGACGACGAGGACGGAAGGTGCGCGCTCGGGGGCGGCGGCGGAGGCGGTCGAGGCAGTCATGCGTGGCGGGTCCCGCGCGGCGGCGAGCCTAGCACCGGCCTCCAGACCGAAACGGAAAGGGGGCCCGGACGGGCCCCCTTTCGCGAACTCACACCGATGGTCAGCGCTTCTTCGCGCTGGACCTCTTGCGGGCCGCCGCCTTCTTGGCGGGGCGCCGCTTCGCGGTGCTCTTCTTGGCGGCCGACTTCTTGGCCGTCCGACGCTTGGCCGGAGAGCGCTTGGCCGCCGACTTCTTGGCCGTCCGCCGCTTGGCGGTGGTCTTCTTGGCCGTCGACTTCTTGGCCGTCCGACGCTTCGCCGTGCTCTTCTTGGCCGCGGACTTCTTGGCCGTCCGCCGCTTCGCCGTCGACTTCTTGGCGGCGGTCTTCCTCCGTGCGGTGGTCTTCTTCGCCGGGCGCCGCTTCGCAGCGCTCTTCTTCGCCGTGGTCTTCTTGCGAGCCACGGTCCTCTTGGCTGGCCGCCGCTTGGCAGCGCTCTTCTTCGCGCTGCTCCTCTTCCTGGCCATCGCCATGCGTTGCCCCCTTTCCCTTCGCTCGCTCTGGATCTCAGGACGCCATGCGTTTCAGGCGCCGACGTTCCCGTTCGCTCATGCCTCCCCACACGCCGTAGCGCTCATCGCGACGGAGCGCGTAGTTCAGGCACTCGATCCGAACGGGACACTCGCTACAGATCCGCTTGGCCTCCCTCGATGAGCCTCCCTTCTCGGGGAAGAAGATCTCCGGGTCGTGATCCCGACACCTCGCTCGCTCCTGCCAAGGGATGTAATGATGCACCTCGTCACTCCCCCCAAATCACATCCGTGTGATTCTGAGGGAAGAACGCCCTCGATGACAAGAGGGTGACCGAAGGAATTCCCTGCCTGATCCCTCATCGATCTCCCATGAATCGTGTCGTGCTGAGCGCACGGTGACAAGGACATATGGCAGGAAATCTGGTGGTCAACATGGTTGACGGTTTCGGTCAACCACGTTGACCGGTTTTCCACATATCGACCGTTTCTAGACGCGTTCGACGCGATCGTACGTGGTGTTGCGAACCGCGGGGACGCGTCCGATCGCGCGGATCGCGTCGTCGAAACCGTCCGCCGTCATCTCGATCCCCCACTCCGCGCCGGCCATCCGACTGATCGTCTCTTCCATCAGCGTCCCACCGAAATCGTTCGCGCCGCTCTGCAGGATGCGCTGGCACGCTTGGACACCTAGCTTGACCCACGACACCTGCACGTTGTGGATAACTCCGTCCAGCAGGATGCGCGCGACCGCGTGCATCCGGAGATCGTCCTCGAACGTCGGCCCGGGGCGGGCCTTCCCCGCGAGGTAGATCGGCGCGTTCCGATGGACGAACGGCAGCGGGACGAACTCGGTGAAGCCGCCGGTGTCCCGCTGGATCGCCGCCAACCGCCGGAGGTGCGCGATCCAGTGAGGCGGTGCATCGATATGGCCGAACATGATCGTGCTCGAGCTCCGGATGCCGACGTCGTGGGCCGTCCGGACGATCTCCTCCCAGGTGTCGGCCGGGAGCTTGCCCTTGGTGAGCGACCATCGGACGTCGTCGTCCAGGATCTCGGCCGCCGTTCCCGGGATCGTGCCGAGGCCTCGTGACTTCGCTTCGGTCAAGAACTCACGGAACGACACCCCGAGCTTCGTCGCTCCGTTGAGGATCTCCATCGGGCTGAAGGCGTGGACATGGATCGACGGCACGCGCGCCTTCACGGCGTCGAGGAGGTCGAGATAGAAGGAACCGGGGAGGTCCGGATGGATCCCGCCCTGGATGCAGACCTCGGTGGCCCCACGGAGCCACGCCTCCTCCGCCTTGTCGGCGACCTCCGCGAGCGTCAGCGTGTAGGACTCCGGGTCGACCTCGCGTTGGGCGAACGCGCAGAAGCGGCACCCCACGTAACAGACGTTCGTGAAGTTGATGTTCCGGTTGACGACGTAGGTGATCTCCGGGCCGACGGCCTCGGCGCGGAGCTCGTCGGCGACCCGGCACAGGTCGTCGAGCGCCGGGCCGTCGGCCCGGAACAACGCCAGCGCTTCGGCGTCCGTGATCGGGCGGTGCGCGGCCGCCTTCGAGAGCGCCGTCCGGATGTCGCCATCGAGCCGGACGGGGTCGACCGGCGCGGTGGTCCAGGCCCGAGTGACCTCGTTGTCCAGACCGTCCAGGTCCCCGTACACGGCGTCGGCATCCGCTCGGAGTCCGGAGCCCGGCCCCTTCGCGAAGGTGAGCGAGACCGTCCGCGGCCGCCAGGTGACGTCCGGATCCTGCCACGCGGCGGGCTCGGGGCGCTGCCCTTCGACGGCCAGGCCTCCCGCGCCCAGCAGCGCCGAGATCGGGGCCCGCATCTTGCCGGCGATCCACGGATCGGGCCGAGCCGCGTACGCGGGATAGATCGTGAGCCGTTCGCGGAGCGTCTTGCCGCGCGCCGCGGTCGTCGCCGTCAGCGCCTCGATACTGGGCCACGGACGCTCGGGATTGACGTGGTCCGGCGTGAGCGGGGACACGCCCCCCCAGTCGTTGATCCCGGCATCGAGGAGCCGGAGACGCTGGTCGGCGTCGGACAGGTTCGGGGGCGCCTGGACGCTCACGTGGGGCCCGAGCACCAGGCGAGTCGTCGCGACCGCGGCCAGGAACTCGTCCGCGTCCGGCTCGGGAGCGGTGCGCATCGCGGTCCGCGGCTTCGCCAGGAAGTTCTGGACGATCACCTCCTGCACGTGCCGGTAGCGGCGGTGGAGGTCGCGGATCGCTGCGAGGCTCTCCGCTCGCTCGCGCGGCGTCTCGCCGATCCCGATCAGGAGGCCGGTCGTGAACGGGATCGCGAGCCGGCCGGCATCCTCGATCGTCCGCAGGCGCACGGCCGGAACCTTGTCGGGCGATCCGGCGTGGGGCTTCCCGCGCTCACCGAGGCGGCTCGCCGACGTCTCGAGCATCAGCCCCATCGACGCGCTCGCCTGCTTGAGCCGCGCGAGCTCCTCGTACGACATCACGCCGGGGTTGAGATGCGGGAGGAGACCGGACGCCTCGAGCACCCGGATCGCGGCCGCGCGGACGTAGTCGAGCGTCGACCGATACCCGCGTTCGGCCAGCCATGCGCGCGCGACCGGGTAGCGGTCCTCCGGTTGATCACCGAGCGTGAAGAGCGCTTCCTTGCACCCGAGTGCGCGGCCCGACTCGGCGATCGACACGACCTCGTCCAGGTCGAGGAACGGGTGATCGAGCCGAGCCGGCGGCTTCGCGAACGTGCAGTAGTGGCAGCGGTCGCGACAGAGCATCGTCAGCGGGATGAAGACCTTGCGGGAGTAGGTGACGGTCTCGCCCCAGCCCAGATCGCGCAGACGCGCCGACACCGTCATGAGCCTCACCAGGTCGTCGCCGCGCGCCTCCAGCAACGCCTCGACCTCATCGAGCGAGAGGGTCTTCCCCTGCTCGGCGCGGGCGAGGGCTCGACGCCGGGTGTGGGCGGACCCGGTCCCGTCGGCCATAGCGGGCGAGCCTACTACCCTGTCCGCGATGCGGAGCGGCGGATGAAGGTCGCGGCGCTCG
>JBKOZW010000036.1:0-6749 GCA_046726095.1 Actinomycetota bacterium | reverse complement strand
GCCGGGAACACGGCCGCGCGCGACCCGTTAGAGCTGCCCGACCCGTTCGATCGGGAACGGCGTCTGGACGAGCGGCCGCACGGCCAGCCGCAGGAGCATCAGCGGGTTGTCGTCGCCCGCCGTCCGGTTCAGGTGCAGCTCGTCGCAGCCGCCGCACCGATGGACCAGGACCCACTCGCCGTCGCCGCGCACCGTGATCGCGATCGGCTCCATCAGCGAGCCGCAGTCGGCCGCCCGGTCGCCAGGGGCGTCGTCGTCCAGGTGGCGGCTCCACAGGCAGTTGGGGCAGTGGTTCCGATGCATCGTTCCGAAGGCGTCGGTCGGCACGTCGAGCCGGCAGTGGCCGCACCGGAAGGATCGGGGTTCGTCACGCCGGCGTTGTCGGCGTTGGTCGCGCGTCATGGGAAGACCTCCAGGGTGATCGCGGTGGGGGACGCGTCGCGTCCTGGAGGACTCGCCGACCGGTTCAGGGACCGGGGTTGCAGCCAGGGCGCGACGCACTGACCACCGCGTTCGCAGTCATCGAGCCACCTCCCTGGGGTCGGATCCACTCTCGTGGGAGCAGCGACCGTACCATCGGAGCCTCTCCGCCGCAACGGCGCTTCGGGAGCCGGAGGACCCGCTGGTAGACTCCCCGACCCGTATGGCCAACATCAAGTCGCAGATCAAGCGGAACAAGCAGAACGAGGTGCGCCGTGAGCGCAACAAGGGCGTGAAGAGCGCCCTGCGGACGTCGACCAAGAAGGTCTACGCGGCGGTGGCTGAGGGCGACGCCGAGGCCGCGACCGCGCAGCAGCGCGAGGCGGCACGCGCCCTGGACAAGGCCGCGGCCAAGGGGGTGCTCCACAAGCGGACGGCGGCCCGCAAGAAGAGCCGGCTCGCACGCCAGGTCAAAGCGGCCGCCGCCTCGTAACGCCTCAGGCCGCGATCGCGGCGATCAGGTCGGGCATCACCACGTCACCGGTCGCGCCCGACTTCAGGGCCTTGTCGGCTTCGACGATCCTCGCGTGGATCGTCACGAGTTGCTCGATCGAGAAGTTCCGCGCCTGCTGGAGGTACCGGCGGGCCTGCCAGTCGAAGCGAAGCCCGGCGGCCCTGGCGAGTTGCGCCGGCGGAAGCTTGTCGGGCAACGACCGGACCTTGATCAGGTCGCGGAGCCGTGCCGCGATCCCCCCGAGCACCATCAGCGCCTCGTCGCCGCCCTCCTCGATCGCGCGGAGCGACCGGATCGCGCCCGGCAGGTCCTTGCCGAACGCCTTGTCGCAGAGATCCCACGTCTTCTGCTCGCCCAGGCCACGGAACTGGCGCTGGATCTCCGCCGCCCCGATCCGCTGACCGGGGAACGCTCCCGCGAGCTGCGTGATCGCGCCCACGAGCTGTGCCGTCTCCAGCCCGATCGTGTCGACCAGCGCCCGCGCCGCGGGACCGGTGAGGTCCACGCCTGATCCTTTCGCGGTCTGCACGAGCCAGGGTTCGAGGTCCTTCCGTTGGAGCTGGACGCGCGTGACGGTGCCGACGGGCTCGACGAGTTTGAGCAGGGCGGCCGGCGGCTTCCCGCGCTCGGCGACCATGCAACAGAGCAAGAGCGGCGCGTCGGGATCGGGCGACGCGAGGTAGGCGCCGAGCTCGGTCATCGCGTCCTTGGGAAGCGCCCGCAGATCGGTCACGATCAGGGCGCGCGGGTCGCCGAACAGGGAGGGGGTCGCCAGATCCTGCAGCTCGCTCCCCCGCCACTCGGCCGCGTCGATCTCCGTGACGCGCCGGTCACCGGCGATCCGGAGCGCCGCCTGGCGGAGCAGGTACGGATCCTCGCCCCACAGCAGGGAGACCGAGGATCGCGGCGCCGTCATCGCTCGGACGCTACCACCGGCCCCTGACCCGTGAAGCTGATCGTGATCGTCCCATGCTGGTCGGTCCGCCAGATCTGGGCGCCGACGCTGTCCAGCTCCGCGAGCGCGTTCGGGTTGGGATGTCCGTACGGGTTGGGTTGACCGACGGAGATCACCGCGATGTGGGGCGCGAGCGCCTGGATGAACTCCGGCAACGACGTGTCCCCGCCGTGGTGCGGCACGCGGAGCACGTCGATGTCCGGAACGACGCCGGCGTCGAGCATCACCTGCTGGGCCTCGCGCTCGGCGCATCCCGTCATCAGCAGCGAGGTCCCGGCGGCGTCGAGCTGCAGGACCACCGAATCGTTGTTGGGATCGGAGTGGGATCCCGACCAGCAGCGGTCGGGCCCGAGGACGTGGAAGGCGAGGTCACCGACCGTGATCGTCTGGCCGACGCGGGCGGACCGGACCGGGACGCCCGCGGCGGCCAGCGCCTGCGTGATGGGGAACAGCACCGGGGCGTGGTCGTGGCACGCGGGGTCGTAGTAGACGCCGACGGGGAACCGCGAGAGCACCATCGGCATCCCCTCGATGTGATCCAGGTGCGCGTGGGTCGCGATCACGGCGTCCAGGCGCTTGATCCCGAGCGCCTCGAGCTTCTGCGCGACGAGATCGGCGTTGGGTCCGGCGTCGATCAGGACGGTGGCGCCGCTCGGGCTCTGGATCAGCGTCGCGTCTCCCTGCCCGATGTCGAGGAACCGTGCCGTGATCGACGACGGCGGACCGGCGCCGATCGCCATCGACCACACCAGGAGCGGGAGGGCCGCCACGATGCAGACGGCGGCGGGTCGGGGGACGCGCCGGCCCGATCGGAGCCAGACGGCGACGGCGATGAAGACGGCGCCCCCGACGATCAGCACGGCTGGCCCGTCGCCGGTGGTGATCCACGCCACCGGCGCGCGGGCGAGGACGCTCGCGACCGTGCGGAGGTAGCGCATCGGCAGGAGGGCCAACAGCGAGACGAGCTTCCCGAGCGGGAGCCACACGAGCCCGAGCACGGACGCGGCGATCCCGATCAGCAGCGCCGGGGAGACGGCCGGGAACGCCGCGAGGTTCGCCAGGATCGTCACGCCCGGGACCTCATGGAAGTGGAACAGGAGCAGAGGCGTGACGCCGATCTGGGCGGCGGTCGTGGTGCCGGCCGCGAGGGCGACCGGCCCTGGCAGCACGCGTCGCAGCCGTTCGGAGATCGGGGTGGCGAGCACGACCAACCCGGCGGTCGCGGCGACCGAGAGCTGGAGGCCGATCGCGTAGACCAGCCACGGATCGAGCACGAGCAGGAGCAGGACCGCGACGGCGAGCACGACGGCCGTCGCCCGCGGTCGGCCCAGCAGGACCCCGGTCAGCGCGATCGTCGCCATCACGCCGGCGCGGAGCACCGACGGCTCGGCGCCCGTCAGGACGACGAACAGCAGCACCGCGCCGATGCCGAGCGAGAACCGGGTCACCCGGCCGAGCCGGAGCGCGCCCGCGAACGCGAGCACGGGCGCGAGCACCATCGCGACGTTCTCCCCCGAGACCACCAGGAGGTGACTGAGTCCGGTCGACTGGAACGCGCGCGTCGTGACCGGATCCAGCCGGGAGGCGTCGCCCAGGACGAGCCCTAGCAGGAGCCCGTCCTCGGGTGGCGGGAAGATGCGCTCGATCGTCGCGCCGACGAACGCGCGCACCACCTGCGTCATGCGGACGAAGGGGTTGGACGCCGGCCCGATCCGGTCGACCTCACCGGCCCGGAGCGCGACGGAGAGCCCGCGTCGATGCAGCGCGTCGGCGAAACCGGGATCGTCGGGGATCTGGAGCGTGCCACGGACCTGGAGCCGGTCGGCACGGACCGCCGCCGGGAGGTCGCCGTCGCCGTCGACCCACACCGTCTCCCGGAGCGACGCGGCGCCGCCGCGCCATGTCACCTGCGTCACGTCGACGAGGGCGTGCCATCCGAACGCGCTCACGACCGGGTCCTCCCGCAGCGACCCGATCACGGTGACCGATCGCGGGGCGAGCCGGCCGAGGAGCGAATGCTCTCGTCGCGTCTGAGCCACCCCGCCCCAGCCCACCCCGCAGACGAAGACGCCGATCGTGAGGAGCGCGAGGGCGTGGTGCGGGCCCGAGCGAGCACGTCATGCGTGCCGGTCCTGGGAGCCACGAACCAGGCCGCGGCGAGGGTCGCGAGGGCGACCACGAGCCAGACCCAGGCGGGCCACCCCCGAACCGCGGGGGGCCTGCCGTCCCACACCAGCAGACCGGCCCAGAACGCGCACGCCGCGAGCGGGGCACCCCACGACCCCATGGGGTCACACCGTCACCTGGGGCCGCAGCTTCTCGAGCGTCGCCGGACCGATCCCGGATACGTCGTCCAGCTGATCGACCGACGTGAACGGACCTTGCTCCGTCCGGTACTGGATGATCGCCATCGCGAGGGCGGGACCGACGCCGTTGAGGGTCTCGAGGGTCGGCTGGTCCGCGGTGTTGATGTTGACGAGCGTCGTGCCGCCCACGCCGGGGACGCCCGTCGTTCCCGGAGCCGCCGCGCCCTCCTTCTGCACGAGGATCAGCTGACCGTCGGTGAGCGGCGCGGCGAGATTGAGCAGCGTGAGATCGGCGCCGGACCTGGCGCCGCCAGCCCGATCGATCGCGTCGATCACGCGCGAGCCCGGCTCGAAGGCGTACACACCCGGCTTCCTCACGAGCCCGGCGACGTCGACCAAGAGCTCCGCGGGAGCGGCCGAGGCGCCGGCCGATGCCGACGCGCTGGCGACCGTCGGAGACGCCGGCGCCGGCGCAGCCGGCGCCGGCGTCTCCACGATCTGGACCGGTTTGGGCAGCGACCGCGAGTACCAGAACCCGACGCCCGCCAGGGTCGCGACGAGCACGACGATCAGCCCGGCGAGCTCTCCGCGCGACAGGATGTCCAGGCGTTCCCGGAGCGACATGCGCGAGACGCTAGGCCGGGCACGGTCGAGCCACCGTGACCGGCGTCACGATCAGGAGCGGGTCGGGCATGCAAGCTCGCGGTCCCAGGTCTACGGTTCGCACACGTCGACCGGAAAGGAAACCCCTCATGCGTCGCCCGATGCAAAGGATGAAGGTCCGCGGACGCCTCACCTTCCTCACGCTGATCCTCGTCGCGACGCTCGCCCCCGTCGCCTCCGGGGCGGAGGTCACGAGTGCCACCGTGATCCACGAGTTCTCGGTCCTGCCTCCGCTCGTCGTCCACGACAGCCTTCGGGAACACGGCACGGTCGTTCGCTCGACGGACCGGGTGGATGTCTCGCTCGTGAGCCTTCCCGAACGATCCTCCGGCCTGGTGCCCACCGGGACCGTCTATCGCGTCTCGGTCCGGGGGCCGTACCGGCCGCGAGCGCTCCGCTACGTGATCCGATCTGGAGGACACCCCGTCGCGTACGGGATCCCGAGCCCGAACGAACGCGCCCTCCGTGGAATCACCTCCGATCCGAGCGTGCTCACCGACCGGATACGGGTGCGCTACGGCTCGACAAGGGCGGCGGGCCCGGCCCTCCCCGCGACGGACGGCGCGGCAGCCGTGGGCGCGCGACGGTTGGGGGCCCCCACCCCGGGACCCTTCGAGGTCACGCGGACCGAGTACGACTTCGGCGACGAGGTGTTCCAGCCGGCCGGGCTCGGGGGCCGCGTCGAGCTCCGCGCCGACGTGCACTACCCGACGGATCTCTCGGCGGGCCCGTATCCGCTCGTTCTGTTCATGCACGGCAACCACTCGACGTGCTACCGGGGCGATCGCGCAGGGTTCCGATGGCCGTGCAGGGCCGGATGGTCTCCGATCCCGAGCTTCGAGGGGTACGACTACCTCGCGCGGCGGCTCTCGAGCTACGGCTTCATCGTCGTGTCGGTGAGCGCGAACGGCGTCAACGTCCTGGGGAGCGAGCTGGCCGACACCGGCATGCGCCCGCGCGGTCTGCTGCTGGAGAAGCACCTCGACCTCTGGAAGGCGTGGAACGGCGCGGGCGGCGATCCCTTCGGCGGCCTCTTCGTCGGCGCCGTCGACATGACCCGGATCGGCGTCATGGGTCACTCGCGCGGCGGCGAGGGCGCCGTCTGGAACGTGATCGTCGATCGCGAGCGTTCCACGCCCTACGGGATCGATGCCGTGCTGCCCCTCGCGCCGGTCGACTTCGATCGGATGACCGTGAACGACATCCCGATGGGCGTGATCCTTCCGTACTGCGACGGTGACGTGTCGGACCTCCAAGGGGTCCACTTCTTCGACGACGCCAGGTACCTCCTCCCCGGCGATCCCACGCCCAAAGCGACGGTCACGGCGTTCGGGTCCAACCACAACTTCTTCAACACCGTCTGGTCACCCTCTTCGGGGATCCCGGGTTCGTTCGACGATGCCTACGGATGCCCGGGCCAGCTCACCGAGACCCAGCAACGACGGGTTGGGATCGCGTACGTGGTGAGCTTCTTCCGCAGGTACGTCGCCGAATCGGCGGAGACGAGTGGGATCTGGACGGGCGAGGTGACGCCCACGTCGATCGACCCCGCTCGGACGGCGGTGACGTATCTCGCGCCGGACACCCCGGCCGACCGGCTCGACGTCGATCGGTTCACCGATCCCGGCGATCTGTCGACGAACCAGATGGGCGGAGCCGTGAGCCCGAGCCAGATGGGCATCTACGGCTGGTGCTCCAACGTCTACGACACGCCCTGCGTCCCGGGGGACTTCTCCTACCTCGACATCCATCTGTCGTGGAGCTGGTTCGGCCCGGTCGGACCCGGCCTCCAGGAGGGGGTGCTTGGCTGGAGCGCAGCCGCGGACGGAGATGCGAGGGTCCGGTTCACCGTGCCGTTCGCGGATCGCGACGTCAGCGGCTACGACTACCT
>JBKOZW010000035.1:0-2070 GCA_046726095.1 Actinomycetota bacterium | reverse complement strand
GATCTTTCAACGCCCCCACCGCGCCTCCGCGATCACCCAGACGGTGCGGGACCGGATCGCGAGGGTTCGCGAGACGGCCAAGCGCGTGCCGAGTGTCAGCGTCTTCGCGCTCGAATGGTCCGACCCGCCGTTCGCCGGGGGGCACTGGATCCCCGACATGATCGAGATCGTGGGAGGGATCCCCGTGCTCGCGGAGAAGGGACAGCCGAGCCGTGAGGTCGCCTGGCACGAGGTGCGCGCCGCGGCGCCCGAGGTCGCCGTCTTCATGCCGTGCGGCTACTACCTTGAGGAAGCGGAGGAGGAGGCGGACTCGTTCCTGCATCAAGCGGAGTTCGCGGATACGCCGGCGGTCCGCAACGGCAACGTGTTCGCCGTCGACGCCACCTCGTACTTCAGCCGCCCGGGACCGCGGATCGTCGACGGGCTCGAGATCCTCGCGTGGGCGGTCCATCCGGACTCGTATCCATCGCCTCCCGACGGGACGATCGCCAAGCTCGGATGACGGCCGCGTCACGCAGGGGTGCCGCGGAGGTCGTGCTGGAGCCTGCGGGGTGATCGGTGCCGCAGCGCTCTCGCGGCCACGAGCGCTCGCTCGCGGGGATCGGATCGCGGCCGTCACGCTGTCGTGGGGCGGACCCGGCACTTTCCCCCATCGGTACGATGCCGGCGTCCGTCAGCTCGAAGCAGCGTTCGGCGTCACGGTCGTCCCGATGCCGCACGCGCTCGCACACCCGGGATGGCTCGCGGCGAACCCCGCGGCTCGCGTCGACGACCTCCACCGGGCGTTCGCTGATCCTTCGATCGATGGGATCGTCTCCACGATCGGAGGCGACGACTCGATCCGTCTCCTACCGCTGCTCGACATGAACGTCGTGCGGGACCACCCCAAGGTTTTCCTCGGGTTCTCGGACACCACGATCACACACATGGCGTGCCTGCGCGCGGGCATCGTCAGCTTCTACGGTCCCTCGGTCATGGCCGGGTTCGGCGAGAACGGCGGTCTCCTGCCGTACCTGGAGCAGGGGGTTCGTCAGGCGCTCTTCGAGCCAACCGAGGACATCGCCTGGCCCGAGAACGCGGACGGGTGGACGGTCGAGTTCCTCGATTGGGCGGATCCATCGAACCAGGACCGGCCTCGAACACTGCGTCCGTGCACGGGTTGGCGTTGGCTCGGTGGGGTCGATGTCGCCGAAGGGCCCCTCGTCGCAGGATGCCTCGAGGTCCTCGACTGGCTCCGAGGCAGCGCCTGGTGGCCGGACCTCGAGGGCGCCATCTTGGCGGTCGAAACGTCGGAAGAACAACCATCACCTGAGATCGTCCGTCGATTCTTCCGGTCGCTCGCCCCGACCGGCGACCTCGTCGAGCTCGCGGCGATCCTCTTCGGCCGTCCTGGCGGGTCAGCGCTCGATCCCGCCGATCACGGCTCGTACGACGACGCGATCCTGTCGGTCGTGCGGGACGAGCAGGGGCTCGACCGCATCCCGATCGTCACCGGGATGGACTTCGGGCACACCGACCCGGCGTGGACGCTGCCGATCGGCGTCCGTTCCCGCGTGGACCCGAGCTCCCGGACCGTTCGCACGCTAGAGCCGCCGGTGATCTCGGAGGTCGTTCGCTAGGCTACGCGCGCCATGAAGCGGGAGAACCGGGTGACACCCGACGACCTGGGCAAACGCGTCTCGTTCCAGTTCGAGCTGCCGAACGGCTACCTCTCCGAAGCCGTCGGCATCTTCGACCGCTGGGACGAGGAAGCCGAGACGTACTTCGTGAAGAAGAAGGACGGCACCGAGGTGCGCGTCCCTGCGCGCGGGGTCACGTTCGGCAAGGTGATTCCCGGATGAGCTCTACGGATCTGCCGACCGCCCGGATCCGTCTGCGCCTGGGACATGAGGACGCCCATTACGGGGGGAACCTGGTCGCCGGCGCGACGCAGCTCAGGATCGTCGGCGACCTCATCACCGAGCTCGCGATGCGCTACGACGGCGACGAGGGGCTCTTCCGCGCGTACGAATCGGTCGAGTTCCTGGCGCCCCTGTACGCCGGAGACTGGATCGAGGCGACCGGAAAGGT
>JBKOZW010000034.1:0-4441 GCA_046726095.1 Actinomycetota bacterium | reverse complement strand
GACCAGAGGTCGCACACGAGGTCGGCGACGGCGGCCAGCCGGTCGCCGAACTCCCGGTCGATCGGATGTCCGGCGTCCGCATACAGCCAAGCCGTCTGCATCACGTCGCCGTAGATGTCCAGCTGCGCCTGCTCCGCAGCCCCGTTGCCCACCCGCACGGGGCGCGAACCCTCGTAGCCGTCGAGCGGGAGCGTCCATTCGGGTGCGTCCGCTCCGCCGTCCATCCGGTACAGCACCTGCATGCGGGGGTGCGTGATCTGGGAGGCGTGCATCAGCCACCAGAAGAAAGCCTCAGCTTCGTCTCGGCATTCGAGCGCGAGCATCGTGCCCATCACGAAGGCGGAGTCGCGGAGCCAGGAGAACCGATAGTCCCAGTTGCGCTCGCCGCCGATCTCTTCGGGGAGCGAGGTGGTCGGGGCCGCGGCGACGGACCCGCTCTTGGCCTGCACGAGGAGTTTGAGAGCGAGGGCGCTCCTAAGGATCTGGTCGCGCCACGGGCCGCTCGCCTCGCGGGCGTCGGCCCACCGCCGCCACGAGGCGATCGTCCCGTCGAGCCTCCGCTCCACATCGGACCTCGACGGGAAGACCAGCGGCTCCTGGTAGGCCATCGACAGAGCGATGAGAGCGGTGGAGCCGTCCGCCATTTCGAACGACGCCGAGACGGCCTCGGGGTCGAGATGCGGCGAGCCGGCGTCCCACGAACGGACGGTCACCGCCTGGTCGCCGGTCGTCGCAACCGGGATCCCCGATCGCTGGCCGATCGGCCCGACGTCACCGCCGTACCCGAATCGCGGTTCGACCGACCATCGCAACCGGACCACGCCCGAGATCCCCTCGACGCGGCGAGCGAGCTCACGGAAGGGGACGAGGCCGTTCCCGATCGGCAACGTCAACGCGTCGGTGACGCGCGCGACGCCAGCGTCGGTCAGGAAGGTCGTCTCCAAGACGTTCGTCTCCGGGACGTACCGTCGTCGAACCTCGAACGGATCCGGAGGCGCGAGCGTGCAGCGGCCACCACGGCGAGCGTCCAAAAGCGACGCGAAGATCGTCGGCGAGTCGACGTACGGGACCGGGAGCCACACGACGGTTCCATCCAGGGACACGACCGCGACGGTGCGACCGTCGCCGATGGTCGCGAGGTCCCGGATCGGTGGATACGACCGGTCGTCCGGATGAGTCTCGATGGAGAGACCTCCTCGGAAGCGGAGCGTGTGTACGGCGACGGTTGGCTACCCGTGCCGGTGTCCATCTAACCATTGCCACGCAACGGGAGCGCGTGCCGGCGATGCGATCCGGGTACCTGGAAGAGGTGACGATCGCTGCCCGTCCCGTCGTCGTCGTGACCGGCGCCTCGTCGGGCGTGGGGAGGGCGACGGCTCGTGCGTTCGGCCGCTCTGGTGCGTCGGTGGGCCTCATCGCTCGAGGTTCCGAAGGCCTCGACGGCGCTAAGAAGGAGCTCGACGACGCCGGCGCCTCCTCGATCCCCGTGCCGACGGACGTCGCCGACCCAGAACAGGTCAGGCGTGCTGCCGTCCGCATCGAAGAGGAGCTCGGCCCGATCACCGTGTGGGTGAACGATGCGATGGCGACGGTGTTCTCGCCGCTCGCGTCGATCACGCCCGAGGAGTTCCGCCGAGTGACGGAGGTGACGTATCTCGGGGCGGTGTACGGGACGATGGAGGCTCTTCGATTGATGAGACCCCGTGATCGAGGCGTGATCGTGCAGGTTGGGTCCGCCTTGTCCTACCGCGCGATCCCGCTGCAATCGGCCTACTGCGGGGCGAAGCATGCGCTTCGCGGCTTCACGGATTCGGTCCGCTGCGAGCTCATGCACGATCGCTCGAACGTCCGGGTGACGATGGTCCAGCTTCCCGCGTTGAACACTCCGCAGTTCGAGTGGTCTCGCAGTCACATGCCACGCCGATCGCAACCGGTTCCGCCGATCTACCAACCGGAGCTGGCGGCCGATGCCGTCGTATGGGCGAGTCAGCATGCGCGACGCGAGGTCAACGTCGCCGGGACGACGATCGCCACGATCATCGCGCAGAAACTCTGGCCCGGGTTCCTCGACCGGTACCTCGGCAAGACCGGCTACGAGGCCCAGCAGACCGACCGACTGGACGATGCGGACCGCGCGGACAACCTCTTCGCGCCGGTGCCGTTCGACCTGGGTGCGCACGGGACTTTCGACGATCGTGCACACGCGAGGAGCCTCCAGTGGTGGGCAACGAGGCACCGAGCGGCACTCACCACCGCGGGAGCAGCGACGGTCGCCCTCGTGGCGAGACGGATCGGCCGGGCATAGCCGTTCCGTTCCCGTCTCCTGGCCGCTACGTGAGCGATCCCGTCATTCCTGAATCCGGCGGGACAACGGGAGGCCGTACCAGAACCACGCCAACCACGCTCCGATCCCGAACCCGGCCGCCAGACCGGGCCTGGTCCCGAAGACGAACCCGCTGATCAGCCCCACGGCCAACGCGACCGACAGAGCGACGAATGCCAGACCGCTCAGGAGCAGCCGGTTCGAGGTGAACAGCATCTGCTCCTTGTCCCCCTGCCGGAAACGGAGTCGATGGTAGGAGGACGGCGCGATCAAAAGGGTGGTCGCCAACGCAGCCGAGAGCAACGCGGCGTAGTAGACCCAGCGCTCCACCGTCGTGAGCTCCACGAACCGCTGGTTGAAGGGGACGACGAGCAGGAACGCGAAGAGCACCTGGACGCCGGGGAGCGCGACGCGGAGCTCGTTCAGGAGCTCGATGAGCTCCCGATCGACGCGCTCCTTCTTGCTCTCGTCCCGTTCGCCTTCCTCGCGGTCGTCCCTCTGATCCGATGTCATCGCCCCTCCTCGGTCGCCCGCCCCCTCAGGCTACGGGAGAGATGGCCACTGGCTCTATGGTTGTGCGCGTCGATGAGGACCTAGGGAATGGAGGCAAGAGTGTCGACGACTTCTCACTTCCACATCCTCGAGGACGAGAGGATCGGTGTCCGGCTCAAGATAGCTGCTCTCTGGGTCGCGATGCTGTTCCTGTTCGCTTACGGGGACATCTTCGGGTTTTTCCAGCCCGGGCACATCGACGACATCAGGGGAGGCGAAATCTCGGGGATCGAGATCACGCAGGCGTTCCTGTTCGCGGTTTCGGTCTATATCGCGATCGCGAGCCTGATGATCTTCTTCACGCTGGTCCTCCGGCCGGCGGTCAGCCGTTGGACCAACATCGTGTTGCCGATCCTGTACGTCGTCTCGATCGCCGCGTCCGTCATCGGGGAAACGTGGGCGTACTTCTGGTTCCTAAGCATCGGCGAGTGCGCCGTCCTGCTGTTGATCGCCTGGTACGCCTGGACCTGGCCGACGCGACACGACGGGGCACTGGGCTGACGCCGGCGAACGCGGCCGGGGAGCCGGCCGAGAGCGGATACCTCGAGCTCGATGACGGGAGCCGCGTCTACTGGGAGACGTGCGGCGACCCCGGCGGAAAGCCGGCGGTCGTCCTCCACGGCGGACCGGGCTCCGGCTGCACACCGTGGCACCGAACGCTGTTCGACCCTGAGAAGTACCGCGTGGTCCTGTTCGATCAGCGCAACTGCGGGCGGAGCACGCCGCATGCGAGCAGACCGGACCTCGACCTCTCCGCCAACACGACGCAGAACCTCGTGTCGGACATCGAAGCGTTGCGCGAGCACCTCGGGATCGAGCGCTGGCTCGTGTGGGGCGCGTCGTGGGGCAGCACGCTCGCGCTCGCGTACGCGGAGGCGCACCCGGACCGGGTCACGGAGATGATCCTGTGGGGCGTCACGACCGGTCGGCGATCCGAGACCGACTGGCTCTTCCGCGGCGGTGTCGCGCCGCTGTTCCCCGAGCAGTGGGAGCGGCTCCGTGCCGGCGTGCCGGACGTCACCGACGATGCCGGGGTGGTCGACGCGTACGCGCGGCTGCTCTTCGATCCCGATCCGGACGTTCGCGCAAAGGCCGCGCTCGACTGGTGCACGTGGGAGTCCGCGACGCCCGACTGGCCGCCCACGATCGACCTCGCTTCGCGGTACCGGGATCACGACTTCGCGTTGGCGTTCGCCCGTCTGGTGACGCACTACGTGCGGAACGATCTGTTCCTGGAGGACGGCATCCTGCTCCCGAACGCCGACGTCCTGGCCGGCATCCCGAGCATCCTGATCAACGGGCGTTTCGATCTGCAGGCTCCGCTCGGCAACGCGTGGACGCTTCACGGTGCGTGGCCTTCTTCAGAGCTCGTGATCGTCGAGGATGCCGGACATGCGGCCGACGACGAAGCCATCACGCGCGAGGTGATCCGTGCGAGCGAGCGGTTCGCTGCCCCTTAGCTCGGCGGCGGAGACGGTGCCGGCCGCCGGTTCGCGAGCATCCAAAGGACGCCAGCGCTGACCGCGACCGCGATGAACCCGAGGGCGGAGGCGATCAGGAAGGCCG